>JAEZJH010000146.1 GCA_023436385.1 Pseudomonadota bacterium | reverse complement strand
ACGTAGGCCTGGAGGTAGAGCGCGCCGCTGCGGGCGAGCAGCTCCCGGCACCGAGCCCGGCCTTCCCGGTCGTCGCGGAGCCGCTCGACGCCGTCGCCCAGGGAGCCGAAGAGCGGCTTCGCCACCGCGTCGCCCAGGGCCGCGAGGACGACGAGGGCGTCCTCCTCGCGCTGCGCCGCCGCCGCTGGCGGCGTCGGGACGTGCGACCGGGCGAGGGCGAGGCTGGTCCGGAGCTTGTCCTGGGCCCCCAGGAGCGCCTCGAGGCGGTTCAGGACCGGCGTCCCGGCCTCCTCGAGGGCCCGGTAGAGGTCGAACTGCACGTCGCCGTCGCCAGAGGCCCCGACCCCGCGGACGAGGAGGACGGCGTCGAGATCGCCCAGCGATCGGCCCTCGTGGAGGAAGGTCACGCCGTTTTGGTCGGCGCGGACCGCGAGGGCGGCGGGATCGAGCTGCACCGCCCGACCCTCCCGGCGACAGGCCTGGAGAAGCCTCCGGGACGTCGCGTCTTCCTGGACCCACGCCGTGACCACGCCGAAACGCATCCTCTCGCGCCTTCGCCCGGGGTCCGCGATCGAACCCCGCGGCTCTCCACCCGATCCGCCGGGTGCACGCCTGCCCCGAACGTCTGCATCCGACCCCGGGGTGTGCAAGGCGTGCCCAACCGCCGACGGCCCCGAAAGGACCCGTTCCGCCCTCGCCTCCCGAGCGGATCGCGCCGCCCCCAAATCCGCCCCCGGGTGCCGAAGCCGCAGCCGTTCTGCCGGCTTGCGACGTTCACTGCCACGGGCGGAACCTATGCACCCCTGCCCCGGGGGGAAGCCCTCCCGGGCCCGCGGGGACCGGCGGCGGTCACGGGAGGGCGGTCACGGGAGGGCGGCGATGGCCTCGCGAACGCGCCCCTCGATCTCCGGGGCACGGGCGGCGTCGACCTTCCGGCCATCGGCCTCGACCACGTAGAACGCGTCCACCGCCTGGTGTCCCTCGGTGGCGATCCGTGCCACGGCGATGGAGAGGCCGGCGTGGTGGAGCGCGGAGGTCACCGCCCAGAGGAGCCCGGGGCGGTCCATCGCGTTCACGTCCACCACGGTGAACTGCCGGGAGGAGGTGTCGTCGAGCTTCACCCGAGTGGCAACCGCCGGGACGTGGCGGGAGGGCAGCGGCGAGGGCCGGAGCGTGCGGGCGACGAGGCCCTCGGGCTCCACCTCGCCGGCGATCACCCGGGCGAGATCGTTCCGGGCCGCGCGCCACCGGCCCCGCTCCACCGCTCCGGCCCGGGGTCCACGGACCTCGAAGAAGTCGAGGGCGGCGCCGTCGGCGGTGGAGAAAGCATCGGCCCGGAGGACGTCGATCCGGTGGGCGGCCAGGACCCCGGCGATGGCGGCGAGGAGGCCGGGGCGGTCCCGGGCGGCGACGGTGAGGAAGCTGAGCCCCTCCGCCGGATCGTCCCGAACCGCTGTCGCCAGCGGCCGGCCCCGGGCCAGCTCCAGCGTCCGGAGGGCCCGCGGCGCGTCCAGCGGATCGGCGAAGGCGAAGAACCGCCGCGGCATCCGGGAGAGGAATGCCTCCGCCCGCCCAGGCGTGATCCCGCGGGCGAGGAGCGCCTCCCGGTGCGCCGAGGCCTCGAGCTCGGCCGGCGCCCCGCCCAGGACGGCGGCCGTGCGCTCATATAGCTCCCGGAGCAGACGGCCCTTCCAGTTGGTCCAGGTCTCCTGTCCCACCGAGGCGATATCCACGTAGGTGAGCACGTAGAGCATGTCGAGGCGGGAGCGGCTGCCCATCCGCGCGGCGAAGTCGGCGATCAAGTTCGGGTCGGAGAGGTCCCGGCGCTGCGAGACATGGCTCATCACCAGGTGTTCGCGGACCAGGAACTCGGCGTCGGCGGCCTCGGCCGGCGAGACCCCGAGCCGCTCCGTCACCCGCCGGACCAGCTCCGCGCCGCGCTCGGAGTGGCGCCCGCCCCGGCCCTTGCCGGCGTCGTGGAAGAGGACGCCCACGGAGAGCGAGAGCGGGCGGACGATCTCCCGGGCCACGTGGGAGAGGTGGCGCTCCTCGTCGAGCAGCTCGCCGGCCCGGAGCCTCCCCAGCCGCTGCACCGCGAAGACGCTGTGCGTATCGACCGTATACACGTGATACAGGTCGTGCTGGTGTTTGGCGGTGACCCTCCCGAACTCCGGGAGGAGCGCGCCGAGCACGCCTTCCCGGTGCATCTGCCGGAGCCAGTCGGCCCTGGTGGCCCGGGCGAAGGCGGCCCGCAGCGCGGCGGTGACCCGGGGGTCGGCCCGGAGGCGGTCGTCGATCCGATGTGCCTCCTCCCGGACCAGGTCCCGGGCCCAGGGATAAATCGATACACCAAGCTCCTCGGCCACGGTGAAGAGGCGGACGAACAGCGAGGGATCCTCCCGGAGGGACTCCCGGCTCACGAAGGTCAGGCGATCGTTCCAGAGCTTGAGGCCCGGGGCCACCGGACGCGACGTCGCCGCGCCGGCGGGGGGCCTTTCGAGACACCGCTCCACCAGGTCGTCGGCGATCCGCCGGACGGCCTCCGCCGCCAGGTAGTAGTCCCGCATGAAGGCCTCCACGGCGAGGCCCTCGGGCGAGTCGCGGTAGCCGAGGGCGGCGGCCACCTGCTCCTGCCGGTCGAAGGTGAGCCGATCCTCCCGGCGGCCGGCCAGGTGGTGAAGCGTGTTGCGCACCCGCCAGAGGAGATCCCGGGCGTCCCGCAGCCGCTCGACCTCCCGGAGCGGAAGTACGCCCCGGGCGAGGAGCGCGGAGAGCCCGGCCGCCCGGGTCCGCACCCGGGCGATCCAGAGCGCGGACTGGAGGTCCCGGAGGGCCCCGGGCGACTGCTTCACGTCGGGCTCGAGGAGGTGCACCGAGCCCCCGAACCGCTCCCGGCGCCGGGCCGTCTCCTCCACCTTGGCGGCGACCAGCTCGTCCCCCCGGGCGCCCGCGAGATCCTCGAGCACCCGGGTCTCGAGGTCGGCGTAGACCGTCGGGTCCCCGGCGAGGAAGCGCAGTTCCAGGAGCGCCGTGCGGGCGGTGTGGTCCTCCTCGGCGATTCGCTGGCATTCGGCGGGGGTGCGGGTGGCGGCGCCGACCTCAAGGCCCACGTCCCAGAGCGGCGTGAAGAGGCGCTCGGCGACGAGGCGCGCTTCCTGCTCAAGCACGCCCCGGTGGAGGAGCAGCAGGTCGACGTCGGAGCGGGGGGAGAGCTCCCGGCGGCCGTAGCCGCCCAGGGCCGCCAGGGCGAAGCCCTCCGTCCCGCCGCGGGCGCCGGTGGCCCGCTCGAAGGCGGCGATCACCACCCGGTCGACGAGATCGCTCGTCGCCCGCACGATCTCCCGGCCGGAGGCGCCGGACTCCTGGCGGGCGCGGATCTCCGCCCGGCCCTCCTCGAGCGCCTGCCGCCACGGTTCGAATTCCCGATCCATGGCGGAAGGGTAAGCCGGACGGGGTCCGGGGCGCTCGTCCCGGAAAGCCCCGAAACCGGGGGTCAGTCGAGGGTCGGAGCCCGGGCGATCGCCTCGCGGTCGGAGATGAACCGGGCGACGCCGGAGGCGATCCCCTCGGCGATCGCCTCCTGGTAGGCGTCGGTCCGGAGGCGCTTCTCCTCCTCCGGGTGGGAGAGGAAGGAGGCCTCGAAGAGGATCGCGGGCATCTTCGCGCCGAGGAGCACGAAGAAGAGGGCCTGCTTGGTGCCCAGGTCCTTCACGCCGTCCCAGCGCCGGGACAGGCGGGAGACCGTCTCCCGATGGATCGCGGCGGCGAGGCGCACGGAGTCGTCGGTGTTCGCCTTGGTGGTGAGGTCGGCGAGGATGAACTCCAGCTCGCCCACGGTCCGCTCGCTGCCGGCGTTCTCCCGGGCGGCGAGCCGCATCGCGTAGCGGTCGGAGTTGAGGTTCAGCGTATAGGTCTCGACGCCCCGGAGCCGCCGGTTGTTCGCCGCGTTGCAGTGGATGGAGAGAAACAGGTCGGCCCGGCGCTCGTTGGCGAAGGCGGTGCGCGACTCGAGGGAGACGGTGGAGTCGTTGCTCCGGGTGAGGAGGACCTCCAGGCCCAGCCGCTCGAGCCGGCGCTTCAGCTTCTTGGCGATCGCCAGGGTGATCGTCGACTCGCGGGTGCCGGCCTTGCCGATGGCGCCGGGATCGGTCCCCCCGTGGCCGGGATCGATCACCACCCGCCGGACCTTGAGGCCGGCCAGGGTGGAGAGGGAGAGCTCGGGGTTGGCGGAGCGCTCGAGGGC
>JAEZJH010000074.1 GCA_023436385.1 Pseudomonadota bacterium | reverse complement strand
CCGCCGTGGCGCTCGCGGTCCGTCGCCGCGTCCGGCGGGCGTAGCCGCGTCGTCGCCGGCGGGCGTGGATATCGGCGCCGGGAGCCGCGCCGCGTTCACCGTCACGGCAGCGATCTTTTCCGGCTGCTCGGCTTGCGCCCGGGCGTACCGCCGTGGACCCGGGGACGGGCCGGCCGGCCGCGTCCGTTCCTTGCCGGCGCCGCCGGGGCCGTGATACCGGACAGCACCCACCGCGGAGTGTAGGGAATGGCACAGAGCGTATCGCTGGAGACGAAGGCCGGAGGGGTCGACGCCGCCTCGCCCGGAAAGAAGCAGGGCTTCACCCGCGCCTTCTGGATGCTGAACGGCATCGAGATGTGGGAGCGGCTGGCCTACTTCTGCGTCCGCGTGATGGCGCCGATCTACATCATGCAGGCGGACGATCCGGGCGGCCTCCACCTCACCGCCGCCGACAAGGGGCTCATCTACGCCTGGTGGGCGGTCTTCCAGTCGATCCTGCCGATGTTCACCGGCGGCTTCGCGGACCGGTACGGCTACAAGAAGACGCTGGCGTTCTCCATCGGGATGAACATCGGCGGCTATCTGATGATGGCCTTCCTGCGGAGCTACTTCGGCTTCTTCGCGGGCATCCTCGTCCTCGCCACCGGCACCGCCTTCTTCAAGCCGTCGATCCAGGGCTCGCTCGCCCAGAACCTGACCAAGGAGAACTCCTCGGTCGGCTGGGGCGTCTTCTACTGGGTCGTCAACATCGGCGGCGCCGCCGGGCCCTTCGTGGCGACGCTGATGCTGGGGACGCCGCACACCGTCGAGGCCTGGCGGAACCTCTTCCTCGCCTCCGCCAGCTTCACCTGCCTGAACCTGCTGATGCTGTTCACCTTCAAGGACGTGCCGAGCGGCGCCGACAAGCGCGACGGCCCGCTGAAGGTGTTCATGCGCACCATCACCAACATCTTCGAGCCGCGGCTGGTGGCCTGGCTGGCGATCATGAGCTGCTTCTGGCTGATGATGTACCAGCTCTGGGACCTCCACCCGAACTTCATCGCCGACTGGGTGGACACCTCGACCCTGGCCAACTTCCTGGCGCCGTTCGGCAGCGTCTTCGTGGAGCCCTCGCCCACCGGCGGGCTGCGGGTCCCGCAGCAGATCCTCCTCAACATCAACGCCCTGTTCATCGTCGCCTTCGTGATCCCGGTCTCCTGGGTGGTTCGCAAGCTCCGGACCCTGACCTGCATGCTGATCGGCATGGGGCTGGCCACCGGCGGCATCCTCGTCTCCGGGCTCACCGCCAGCGGCACCATCCTCGCCGCCGGCATCGTCCTCTTCTCGATGGGCGAGATGCTCACCGGCCCGAAGAAGAACGAGTACCTGGGGCTGATCGCGCCCCCCGGGAAGAAGGGCCTGTATCTCGGCTACGTGAACATCCCGGTCGGCGTCGGCGCCGGGATCGGCTCCTGGGTGGCCGGACACATCTACGGGACCTACGGCGAGAAGGCGAACCTCGCCCTGAAGTACATGGCGGAGCACACGCCGTTCGGCGCCGGGAAGGGCTGGGACGGCTCGATGGCCTCCCTCGAGTCCACCCTCGGCGTCACCCGGCCCGAGGCCTTCACCAAGCTGCAGGAGGTCACCGGCCTCGACCCGATGGCCGCGACGCAGCTCCTCTGGGATACCTACGACCCGCACCTCCACGTCTGGTTGCCGTTTGCGGCCATCGGCGTCTTCGCCTTCCTCGCCCTGGCGGTCTTCGGGCAGCTTGCCAAGCGCTGGAAGGACATGGACGCGTAAGCCGGGCTTCCGGGCCGGGCGGGGCGCCGTGCTTCCGCCCACCCGGAGTCGTGCTAACGTCTGTCCCCTATTCGACACCTCGCCGCCGGCCGGCGGCAGGAGGCTGTAACCCATGGCCCAGGCGGCGACCACGCCGAAGAAGTCGTTCGGCGACGTGGTGCTCGATTACTTCCGCGACTTCAAGATCCTGAAGGACAACCCCCGGGAGTACTGGGGCGTCCAGGCGATCAACTTCCTGGACTGCGCCCACTACTTCGCCCTGCTCGCGATCGTCACCCTGTTCCTCTCCAAGGACCTGGGGATGAGCGACGTGAACGCGGGCTACGTGGTCACCGGCTTCACCTCGCTGGTGACCATCTTCCTGCTCTTCTCGGGGCTGGCCACCGACATCCTGGGCATCCGCAAGTCCCTCTTCCTCGCCTTCGGCGCGAAGACGGTGCTCACCTTCTGCATCGGCATGCTCGCCTACATGCCCGACTTCCAGGGCCGGGGCTGGGTGGCCGCCGGGCTCTTCCTCCTCCTCGCGCCGTTCATGGCGATGGTGCAGACCATCTTCCAGGCGGCCAACAAGCGGTTCACCACCGGCCGCTCCCGGTCGGCGGGCTTCAACCTCTGGTACCTGTTCATGAACGTCGGCGCGATGAGCGCCGGCCTCCTCGTCGACCTCTGCCGGATCTGGCTGGGCAAGTACTTCGGGGTCGCGGTCGAACTCCCCAACACGCTGATCGTGATGAGCGGCGTGGTCACCTCGATCCTCTCCTTCTTCTGCGCCCTCGCCTGGATCCGCAACGAGGAGCAGGCCTACGGCCCCGGCGAGCAGCCGGCGGCGGAGGTCGGCAAGAAGAAGGAGAAGAAGGGCGCGACCCAGATCCTCAAGGAGCTGATCTCGGAGACGGCCTTCTGGCGGTTCGTGGTGCTGATCTCCGCGCTCCTCGGCGTCCGCGCGGTGTTCGCGTACATGTATCTGCTGATGCCGAAGTACTGGGAGCGGGTGATCGGCGAGGACGCCAACATCGGTCTCCTCAACACCATCAACCCCATCCTGATCATCATCGGCCTGATCGCCTTCACCCCGATCGCCAACAAGTTCAACATCTACAAGATGCTGGTGAACGGCGGCGCGATGTCCGCGATCTCGATCTTCGCCCTGATCATCCCCTGGACCTGGCTGTCCAGCGACATGACCACCGCCTACTACACGATGAGCTTCATCGCCATGGTGCTCCTCTCCATCGGCGAGGTGATCTGGTCGCCGAAGCTCTCGGAGTACACCGCGGCGATCGCTCCCGAGGGCCAGGAGGGCACGTACCTCGGGATGTCGATGATGCCGTGGTTCGGCGCGAAGATGGTCGTCTCCTTCTTCTCTGGACACATGCTCGGCCGCTGGGTTCCGGAGACGGTGACCACCGCCTCGGGCACGATGACGCTCCGGCAGGCGCTCGAGACCGGCGCTCTCGGCTTCTGGGATCGCCCGGAGGCGATGTGGCTGATCCTCGGCATCTGGGCGGTCGCCGGCATCGTCCTCGCCTACGTGTTCCGTGGCTGGCTCACCAAGGGGGCGCGGTTCAACACGCCCCAGGAGCCGGCGCCGGCGGCCGAGGTCGAGCCGGCCGCCTAGGCAGGCCTAGTCGGAAGCCAACAAGCGGGCGGGCGGCTGCTTCGGTGGCCGCCCGTCTTCGTTCCGGTCGCTGGTAGAGTGGGCCCGATGCGCATTTCCCTCCTGTCCCTGGCCCTCCTCCTCGTCGCCACCGGTGCCAACGCCGCCCCGCCGTCCCCGCCGTCCCCGGCGGAGGAGGGCGGTTCCCCGGGAGTCGAAGCAGCCGCGGCCGCCGCCGGCCCCGCCGATCCCGGCGCGGTCCCGCCGGCCGGTCCCGCCG
>JAEZJH010000050.1 GCA_023436385.1 Pseudomonadota bacterium | reverse complement strand
CCGGCAGCCGGACCGGGAGTTTCAGCGCCCGGGCCAGGAGGGCCTCTTCCTCGTCGCTACCGGGACTAACGGCCAGCGAGAGCGCGGCTAGCGTGTCCCGGCAAGCCTCGCACCGGAGGGCGTGCCGATGGGCTGCCGCCCACTCCTCCTGGGTTGCATCCCCGGTGGCGACCCGGTCCAGGGTCTCGTACTCCGGACACGCCGTCCTCTGGAAGCTGGCGCTCATTCTTGGTTGCCCCCTGCCCAATAAGACGCACGGCAGCGAGAAATCCCTTCAAGCCTCATTGCCCAGGCGCTGTCGCACCCGGACGGTGAGGCGATGGATCACCGTCTCGACGCCCTTGGGGGTCAAGCCAACCCCGGGAAATGCCGCGATTTCCCGGGCGGAGGCCCCGTCCCGGTAGTAGAGCTGGAAGATCAGCAGGTCCCGGTCCTCCCGGACCTCTTCCCGGGCTACCTCGAGGATCCGGTTCCGGCGCTCGCGGTCCACGGCGAGCAGCTCCGGATCGTTGTCCGGATCGTCGAGCAGCCCGTCCAAGAGTGACGGGTCGGCCGGGCCGGGACGGACCCCGGCCCGGCGGCGCGCGTCCCGGGCGACGTTCAGGGCCACGGTACAGAGGAAGGCCCGGACGGCCCCGTCCTCGCGGTCGCGCAGGCCCCGCAGCGCCGCCCGATCCCGGACGAGCACGCGGGCCCACACGTCCTGCTCGAGGTCGCAGACCTCCTCGGGACTCCCAGCACCCGCCGACCGCACCAGAACTCGAAGGATGTCGAGGCGATAGCGCGAGACCAGCTCGCTCCAGGCCCGGGCATCCCCGTTCGTGCATCTGTCGATTAGCTGGGACGCTCCGGGGGACACCAAGACTCCGCGTGCGACTCGTCGTCTAGCCGCGTTCTACACGACTTCGATCCTTCTTGGGGAAGTGTCCACATAATTGGCGAACCCTCGCAGGGCCTGGGCTCACGGGACCGAACGGATGCGCCGTTCAGGCCCGGAGCTTTTCACGGAGCGTGCGGGCCGCGGCCTTCACCTCGTCGTCGTCGGCGGTGAGTTCGAGGGAGCGGAGCTGCTGGTCGAGCGAGGCGGGCACCTTCTTCATGCGCTCCTCGGCGACGAGGAAGGCCAGCTTGTCGAGGGCCTTCCGGGCCACCGACTCCCGCGGATGGCCGAGGAACTCGGTGAGGAGGAAGGGGTCCTCGGGGAGCTCCTGGGTCTCGACGAACTCCTTCACCAGCTCCGCCCAGCGGCGGCGGTCCTCGGCGGAGGCCTTCTGGATCGCCTCGATCGCCTTGGTCCGGGCGCTCTTCTCGCCGGTGGGATCGAGCAGGCCCTTCAGCCCCTCGGGAGCGGAGCCCGTGCCGCTGAAGAACTTGTCGAGGTTGGCCTTGTACTGCCGGTAGGCCTGCGACCGCTCGAGCCGGTCCTGCTGGGCGGACGAACGGCCGGCCCCGGACGACCGGCCGCCGCTCGACTTGTCCCGCATCCGGTCGATCTCGCGCCAGCTGCGCTTGGGGCGGCTCTCGCCGTCGTCGTCTCGCCTCGCCATGGAGCCTCCTCCGGCAACGATGGTGATCCCTTCTACCATGGGGTGCTGACATCGGGCCGGGGTGGCGCGCCCGATCGGAAGGGCGTAGGAGCGCCGTGCACGGCGGGCGATTCCGCTCGCCGGGCGATCGGGAGGAAACGATGGCGCGCGGGAAACCGGGGAGCGGGCGGACGCCGCGGCCCCGCCGGGACGAGGGGCCGCTGCTCGTGCATCACTACCAGGGCGTGGAGTTCCTCGACCGGCTCTTGAAGCGGGCCGGCGCGTCGGTCGACGCGAAGGGCGCGATCGAGCGGTTCGCGCTGGCGATCCGGGAGGGAAGCGCGGCGTCGACGGTGATCCCGACGCTGTTCCCGGCAGAGCCCCGGTTCGCCGGTCCGGAGGACGCGCTGGCGCTCTACGGCAACCTCCTGGGCGCCTGGGACCTCCTGGAGGACGGCGTCGATCCCGCCGAGCTGCTCGCTCCCCGGCCTCCCGAACCGGAGCCCCTGGCGGAGGAGGAAGAGGAGGAGGGCGAGGAGGAGCCGATCGAGGCGCCGGTCCGCGGCTCGATCGAGGGGCCGGAGATCCCGCCGGAGCTGGTGGACGCGACATGGCGCTGGATCGACGCACTACCGAACCGGGAGAAGGTGCGGGAGCGCGATCGGTACGAGAACGTCCAGCCGGATCTGGCGGAGTGGGCCCGCAGCCGGGCCCTGCCGGGCGTGGCCCAGGACGTCCTCGAGCGCCTGGTGTTCGAGCTGTCGGAGTGCTTCGACCGGGCGTTCGGCGAGCGGTACGGGCTGGTGAAGTTCCGCGTCCTGACCTCCGCCGAGCCGGGCGAGGCGAGGCGGCTCCAGCCCGCGGCGGTGGCCTACGTCGACGAGTCGCTCGCGGAGGTCGAGGCCGACGAAGAGTCGCCGATCGAGCCGGGTGAGCGGGGCAAGGTGGAGCGGCTGCTCCTCCAGGGGATCGTGGCGATGGCCGCCGCGGTCGGGCCGCGAAAGGTGTAGCCGGTCGGCTACGGCGCGGGGACCCGCTCGATGCGGTTCCGCAGCGCGGCGGCGAGGCGGAGGGCGGGGTCGGCGTCGAGGGTGGAGGGGTCCACCCGGCGCAGGGCGAGGAGGAACACGTCGAGGCCATCGTCGCGGCCGAGGAGCCGCTGGGCGGTGGAGAGCGCCGCCGCCAGCTCGGCCCGCGCCGGGTCGAGTCGCCGGAGCCGGAGCGCGGCCTGGGTGCGGTCGAGGCGCCGGGCCACCGCCTCGAGCGCCTCCCGATCGTGGACGGCGAGAGTCTCCCGGTGATTGATCCGGACCAGCGAGGCGCCGAGGGATCGGTCGAGGCTCTCGAGCGCCTCGGCGAGGCGGGCGTCGGCGGAGCCGGAGCCCCCGGTCGTCCCGGCCAGGAGCGCCGCGAGGGTCTTCCGGCTCTCGAGGAGCGGCCGCTTGTCCTGGGCGCGGAGTAGAGCCCCCGGCTTCGAGGCGAGGAAGGTGTCGAGCTGGCCGAGGATGCGCCGGGCCACCTCGATCCGGCCGCCGGGCGTCGCGGCCAGGAAGCGCTCGCGGTCGGCGTGGACGGAGCGGCCCACCAGCACGAAGGCCCGCCGGAGCAGCACCGCGGCGTCGAGCTCCTCCCGGTAGAAGGGGACCACGTCCGCCTTGCGGACCGGCGCCACCAGCTCGGCCGCCAGGAAGACCATCTCGCCGATCGCCAGGCGGAACTTGCCGCGGAACTCCCCCAGGTGCGCGAGGAGGTTCCAGCGGTCGGCGGCGACCTCGGGCTTCCGGAGGCCCTCGCCGAAGGAGGTGCGCTCGCTGGCGAGCTTTTCGGCCAGGTCGCGGATCACCCCGCCGGTGGCGGCGGCGGGACCCGCGGGCGCGAAGCGGTGGTCCGCCACCGAGGCCAACGGGCCCACCGCGTCAAGGAAGCCCTGGACCGCGAGGAGCGTGTCGTGGACCACCGGGGCCAGCGCCTCCCAGGCGGAGAGATCGGCGGTGTCCGCCTGCGGATCCTCCCAGCGGGCGAGGTTCAACTCGCCGAGGGCGCGGATGGCCCGGGAGGCCGCGGAGAAGAGCCGGTCGAGACGGTCGCGCTCCGGGCCGGGCGGGACCGCCGCGAGGGCGTGGGCCAACGCCGGCGGGAGCGCCGGGGGCTCGGGAGGGAGTTGCCGCGAGGGGGTCATCGAGGAGCCGAGTATACGGCAACGCGGCGCGCGAGGTTCTTGGGGGTGGAGCGGCGTCGCCGGCCTCAGTGCTTCTTGCGAGCGGTGGCCTTCTTCGGTGTGGGCTTGGCGGCCACCTTGGCCGACCGGGCGGCGCCGGGAGGACGGGGCGCCTTGCGGACCGGGGCGGTTGGGACTCCGCCGTGCGCGCCCGCCGTCGTCGCCTTGGCGTTTCCGTTCCGGACGCGGGTCGGCCGGGCCGGAGCGGCCGGGGG
>JAEZJH010000566.1 GCA_023436385.1 Pseudomonadota bacterium | reverse complement strand
TCGCCGTGTTGCCGGGGGGGCGGGTGGGACCACGGCTACGGCGGGCCGGTCGACTTGGGGGGGCGTTCACGGAGGCCTGCCCTTCGGTCCGGTCTCCGCTGGGGCCAAGGCCGTGCGAGCGCCGCCGCCAGGTCAGCCGCTTATCCTTGACTCGGCGGCGCTCGCGACGGTATAAGCCGCCGCTTTCGTGGGTCTTCGTTCCTGCTCGACCCCTGCGCAGGACGGCCCTTCGGAACAAATGCCGCGCGTCGTCACCGTCGGCGCGCACGTGAGGTAGCCAAGATGGCGGTCGTTCTCCGGCTCAGCCGCGCCGGCGCGAAGAAGCAGCCGTTCTATCACATCGTCGCGACCGACTCGCGGAACCCCCGGGACGGGAAGTTCCTCGAGCAGGTGGGGATCTGGGATCCCCGGGCCGAGAAGCTCGACGTCGACTCCGGCAAGCTCGAGAAGTGGCTGAAGGCCGGCGCCGTGCCCTCCGAGACGGTCCAGGACCTGCTCGATCGGGCGAAGGCCCAGGCCCCCCAGGCCTAAGCTCCCATGAGGGACCTCGTCGAGTTCGTCGCCCGTGGTCTGTGCGAGCAGCCTGAGGCCGTGAAGGTCGAGGTCCGCGAGGGCCCGATCACGGTCTACGAGCTCTCCGTGGCCCAGCCCGACCTCGGCAAGGTGATCGGCCGGCAGGGACGCACCGCCAAGGCGCTCCGGACCCTGCTGGCCGCCCGGGCCGAGGTCCTCGGCCGGAAGGTCGGCCTCGAGATCCTCGACTAGGACACCCGGACCGTGGTCCACATCGGCGTGGTGGCGCGGCCGCATGGCGTCCGCGGGATGGTGGCGGTGACGTTGGACGACCCCGGGGGCAGCGCGCTCCTGGGTGTCGGCTACGTGTATCTGGCCGGCGACGGCGGGGCGGAGCCCCGGCGCTTCGAGGTCGGCCGGGCCTCCACCGGGCGGAAGGGCCAGGTGCTGCTCGCGCTCGCGGGGATCGCCACGCCGGAGGCGGCGGAGACGCTCCGGGGCCGGGCGGTCCTCCTCGACGAGGAGCAGTTGCCCGCCCTCGAGGAGGGCGAGTACCGGCTGGCGGACCTCGAGGGGCTCCTGGCGGTGGATCGCGCCGGTGTGCCGCTCGGGAAGGTGGCCGAGGTGGTGGACACCGCCGACGTGCCGGTGCTGGTGGTGGCGGCGGAGGGCCGCGAGGTGTACGTCCCCTTCGCGGCGGCCCACGTAATCGAGGTGGACCTGGCGGGACGGCGGATCGTGGTCGACCCGCCGCAGGAAGGCTGAGGCGGTGCGGTTCGAGATCCTCACGCTCTTTCCCCGCATGGTCGAGGGGCCGCTCGCCGAGAGCATCCTCGGGAAGGCGGCGGAGCGCGGGCTGATCCGGGTCGGGGTCCGGGACATCCGGGCCTACGCCGCCGGCAAGCACCACGTCACCGACGATTCGCCCTACGGGGGCGGCGCCGGGATGGTGATGAAGGTGGAGCCGCTGGTCGGGGCGATCGAGGCGGCCCGGGCGGAGCTGGACGGACCGGCCCGGGTGGTCCTGATGGACCCGGGTGGCCGGAAGTTCACCCAGGCGGTCGCCCGGGAGCTGCACGCCGCGGAGCGGCTGATCCTGGTCTGCGGGCGGTACGAGGGGATCGACGAGCGGGTGCGCTCGTTCGTCGACGACGAGATCTCGGTGGGGGACTTCATCCTCACCGGTGGCGAGCTGGCCGCGCTCTGCGTGGTCGACGCGTGCTCCCGGCTGGTGCCGGGGGTGTTGGGAAACCTGGAGTCGGGGGCGACGGAGAGCTTCGAGGAAGGGCTCCTCGAATACCCCCAGTACACGAGGCCGCCGGAGTTCCGGGGAATGCGGGTCCCGGAGATCCTGGTATCGGGCGACCACGCCAAGGTCGCCCGTTGGCGGCGCAAGCAGGCCCTTCGCCGGACGATGGTCCGGCGACCGGACCTCTTCGAGCGGCTGCCGCTCGGGGAGGCGGATCGGCGCCTGCTGGAAGAGGACCCGTAGGGCTTTCCCCTCCCGGACCGCCGCTCGGCGGCCCGATCGCGGGGGAGGCGGTGTCGCCGGCGCTCGAGTCCTTTACGGACGCGATTGCCTTCACTAAGATGCCCCGGCTTTTGACGCCGGGAACGGCAGTTCGAGGAAAGAGATGCGCAACCAGTTCATCGAGGCGGTCGAGTCCCGGATGTTCCGGAAGGACGTTCCGAACTTCACGCCGGGCGACACCATCCGCGTGCACACGAAGATCAAGGAAGGCGACAAGGAGCGCGTCCAGGTCTTCGAGGGCGTGGTAATCCGCAAGCGGGCCGCGGGCCTCCGCTCCAGCTTCACCGTCCGCAAGGTCTCGTATGGCGTCGGCGTCGAGCGCATCTTCCCGACGCACTCGCCCCGCATCGACCACATCGAGGTGGTCTCGGGCGGCGTCACCCGCCGCGCCAAGCTCTTCTTCCTCCGGGGCCTGCAGGGCAAGGCCGCCCGGCTGAAGGAAGAGGAAGTCGAGCGCCAGCCGGCCAAGGCCTAGGGCCGCGGCCGCCGCGCTGCCAACGCTCCCGACCCGGCTTCGCCTCGGCGAGGTCGGGTCGTGGTCTGTCCGGCGTCCGGGGCGCCCGGGGAGGCAGGGATGAGCCGTCCGCCGTCGCGTCCCGGGGAGCGCCGGGCCTCGGGCTTCCTCGTCGAGGACCGGGTCGCCGCCTGGCTCGAGGAGCGGGGCTATCGCATCCTCGCCCGGAACTACACCTGCCGCCGGGGCGAGGTGGACATCGTCGCGGAGCGGGGCGACGTCCTCGCCTTCGTCGAGGTGCGGAGCCGCCGGGACGACGGGCTGGGCTCGCCGGCGGAGACGGTGAGCCGGACCAAACGCCGCCGGGTGATCGCCGCGGCCACCGAGTTCGCGGTGCGGAACGACCTCCTCGAGCGGCGGGCGATCCGCTTCGACGTGGTGGGCGTGCTCGACCGGGGCGGCGAGCTAGAGATCGAGCACCTCGCCGGCGCCTTCGACGCCAACGGGGAGGCGACGTGAGCGGGACGGCGGGAACCCTGTACGTGGTCGGCACGCCGATCGGGAACCTCGAGGACATCACCCTCCGGGCCCTCGGGGTCCTGAAGAGCGTCGGCGCGGTGGTCTGCGAGGACACCCGCCACACGCGGAAGCTGCTCGATCGGCACGGGATCGTGCCCCGGGCCCTGGTGTCGCTGCCGGCCTTCGACGAGAAGCGGCGGGCTCCGGCGGTGATCGAGCGGCTCCTCGCCGGCGAGGAGGTGGCGCTCTGCACCGACGCCGGGATGCCCCTGGTCTCCGATCCCGGCGGTGAGCTGGTGCGCCTGGCGGTGGAGGCGGGGGTGCGGGTGGTGCCGGTCCCCGGGCCCTCTGCGCCGCTCCTGGCCCTCGCCGGCGCCGGGATCCCCGCCGATCGTTTCACCTTCTTCGGCTTCCTCCCGCGGAAGGGCGGGGCGCGGCGCGAGGCCCTGGAGGCGCTGGCCCGGGCCCCGGGGGCGCTGGTGCTTTTCGAGTCGCCCCGCCGGCTCGGGGCGACGCTGGTCGACCTCCGGGAGGCCCTGGGGGACCGACGTGCCTGCGTCGCCCGGGAGCTGACCAAGCTCCACGAGGAGTTCGCCCGGGGCTCGCTCTCCGAGCTGGCGGCGCGGTTCTCCGGCGAGGTGCTCGGGGAGATCACCGTGGTGATCGAGGGGCGGGAGGCGATCCCGGTCGAGCCGCCCGATCCCGACGACCTCCTCCGCGAGCGGCTCGCCGCCGGGGCCTCGGTGAAGGACGCCGCCCGCGAGGTGGCGGAGGCCACCGGCCTGCCGAAGAAGGACATCTACCGCCGCGCCCTCGAGCTCCAGGCCGGCGAGGCCGCTCCCGACTGAGAGCGGGAGTGCGCCCACCGGCGCGGCAGCGCAGCCGGCGTGGCGATCGCTACAGCGCGATCCGGGCGAAGGCGCCGAAGGTGAAGTCGTAGACCTCGCCCATCCGCAGGCGCCGGCCGGGGACGTCGTAGCGGAAGTCGAAGTTCGGGTTCAGTTCGTTGCCGACGTTGTCGAGGTCGACCTGGCCGTTCTGGTCGAAGTCCTGGCCGATCGACTCGCGGGTGAGGAAGTGGGGCGAGTCCCAGGCGAGGCCGGTCTCGAGGCCCACCCGGACGTGCTCGCCACCGTCGAAGGCCACCCGGAGCTTTCCCGCCACCCGGGCGAAGTCCTCGGTGTAGGTCAGCTTCTTCAGGATCCAGCTGGCCTCCGAGTAGTCCCGGCCCTCGGAGTGGTATTCGGCGCCGAGCCGGGCGTCGAACCAGAAGCGCAGGTGCCGCCGCGGCTGCTCCCAGGGGACCAGCTCGGCGCCGACGGTGAGGCCGGCGACGTGCCGCGGCCGGGCGTCCTTGTCGTCGCTCGTCCAGCTCTCGCAGTTCTCCGGGGTGCCCTGGTTCCCGGCATGGTCGCAGTTCGAGAAGGCCTTCCCGCCGGCGATCGAGAGCGTGTACTGCAGCTCGACGTAGGGCTCGGCGATCCCCAGGTCCTTCGAGAGCGCGGTGCGGACGGAGATCCGGTGGAAGCCGGAGCCGGCGCCGCCGGGCGAGGTCTCGGTGTTCGCCGCGGAGGGATCGGCGATCGGCGCCACCGGGAGCTGGTAGCGGAGGCCGACGATCCAGGCGGGGTTTCCTCCCTCCCGCTCCTCGTCGAGGATGCCCAGGGTGAGGCCGATCCAGGGGTCGCCGATCCCGGAGAAGTGGGCGGAGCCGGGGACGGTCACGGGAACGTACGGGAGGTTCACCGCGCCCGCGGCGATCGCCTCGGTGTTGGGGACGCAGGTCCAGTCCGTGGGATCCAGGGACCCGTAGGTCTCCACCCGCCAGCCGCCGAACTCCTCGCCGCGGCCCGGGCAGACCCCGGCGCCGAACTCGTTGGTGAGGAGGAGCGACTCCGCCGCCGACCGGCCCGGCGGGAGCCGCCACTCGACGGAACGCGAGAGCACCACCGGCACGCCGACGGAGAGCTCGAGGTTCTTCGCCACGCCGGCCCGGGCGGTCACCTCGAGGGTGCTGGTCGACTCGAAATAGGAGAGCTCGCGGGACTCGATGATCCGCGCGTCCGGCCCGCCCACACCGGAGGTGTCGAGTCCCTCGTGGTACTCCTTGAAGATGTGGCCCGAGCGGTTGCTCCGCCGGAACGCGAGATCCAGCGAGAGGTCGAGCGGCTTGCCGTCCGCGGGGCCGTCGGCGACGTCGGTCAGCTCCGCGGTCCGCCCGGGGGCGGGGAAGGCCGCGACGACCGCGGCGGCGGCAAGCGCGAGGGCTGCTCTCATCGGAACCCCGCCCGGGACCCTGGAGTCCCGCGCTGGCCCGAGGGCACCTGCCGGGTTTCGAAAAAGCCCCGGTTTCCGAGCCCTTCGAGCGTTCGGCGGAAACCGTACCCGCGGCGGGGCGGCCCGTCAAGGAATGGGTGCGGGAGGGGTGCCGGAGAGCGGGACCGGGCGTAAACGGAGTGGGCC
>JAEZJH010000518.1 GCA_023436385.1 Pseudomonadota bacterium | reverse complement strand
CGGACGATCCGGTCCTTCGCCGGGGAGGCGCCGGCCGGCGCCGGCCGAGCCGCCGCCAGGTGGGCGCGGTAGCGGCGGTGCAGCTCCATCTCCAGGAGGAGGAGCTCGTCGAGGACCTCGCCCTCGGCCTTCCGCTCGAGCACCAGCGTGCCCGGGGCCTTGGCGCCGTAGCGGGCGCGGACGACGCGCTCCTCCTCGGCCTCCAGCTCCCGGGCCCGGGCCGCGATCGCCCGGAGCACCTGATCCCGCGTCGGCGCCACCGTCGCCGTCGCCGTCTTCCGTCCCCCGCGGGTCGTTCCGTTCACGCCGGCACCTCCGAGAGTCGAGACGAGGCTAGACCGGCAGCGGGGGAGGTCAACTTTTCGGCCCGCCCGCGGGCGCGAGCAGGCCTACTCGTCCTCGGGCTCGGCGGCCGCCGGCTCGGCGTCCTTCTTCTCCCGGGGGTTGGCCCGGGGCAGGCCGTAGGCGTCGAGGATCGAGACCACGCCCGGCGGCCGGGGCTCGTCGGCGAGGTGCTGTGGGACCTCGATGGCCAGCTCCTTGCCGATCCCCTCGACGTCGAGGTCGACGGCGAGGACCAGCTTCGCCTCGCCGTTTTCCCCGGGCACCTTCACCTGGGCCTCGATGTCCGCCCGCACCGGCACCGCGGTGGCCTTGTCGACGTAGAGCACGCCCTCGATCCGCGTCGGCACGCCCTTCTCCAGCGCCTCGAGGCGGAGCTTGGTGTCGGGGTCCGGGCCGTCCTTGGGGAACAGGACCTCCGGCAGGTCCTCCTGGCCCTCGCCGGCGTGGGGCTCGCCCAGGCCGATCTCGTACTTCACCACCGGCCGGCCGCGGTGGGTGGTGTCGCCCGCCGCGGTGAGCCGGAAGGCCCGGTGGACCACCTCGAAGGCGTTCTCGAGGGAGGCGTAGCCGGAGGCGACCACGTGCTCCGAGGAGCCGCGGTCCCGGCGGCGCTCCCGGAGCGGCGCGTAGCGGTTCCGGGCGTAGGAGGTGGCGCCGACGCGGTACCACTCCATCCCCTGGTGCTGGTCGTTCTCGAGCAGCAGGTGGAAGTCGCCGTTCTTGGCGAGCCGCACCGTGCGGGTCTCCTTCAGCGCCACCGTCTTGTCGCCCAGGGTCCAGGTGAAGGAGACCTCGGCCTTCTGCACGTGGGAGCCGAGCCGCGCCGCGGCCTCCTGGGCGGAGATCCCCAGGACCCGGGCCACCAGCGCCGGGTCCCGGGCCAGCTTCCCGGAGTCGAGGGGTTCGGCGGCGGCCCGGAGCACCCGGGGCGGATCCTCCGGCGAGAAGATCCGTTCCTTCGCCGCCCGGTCCTCGGGCGACGAGCAGGCGCCGCAGCCGAGCGCCGGCGCCAGGGCGACGGCGAGGAGAAGGGCGGGGACGGGAACGCGCACGGGGCCTCCGGGCGGCGACGGCCGCGAAAAGGGCAAGGAAACCAACCACTCCGGGAGGCAAAAGGCAAGGGCGCGAGGGCCGGAAGGGCGGAGGCACAGGGGGCGGCCTAGGCCTCGAACGCCCGGTCGACCAGGAGCGCCAGCCCGGTGACGTCGGTGATGTCGCCCTCGAGGTGCGGGATGCCGACGATCGGCGCCCGGCCTTCCCGGAGCAGCCGGGCCAGCGCCTCCCGGTCGGCGAGCGCGCGCGCCCGCTCCTCCTCGTAGGAGGCGGCCATCCGGGCGAGGAGTCCCTCGGCCTCGCTGGCCGCGAACTGTCCGGCCAGGGCCGCGCCGGTGTCCCGGACCTCCGCCGCGGAGACCTCCGGCCGCTCCGGGTGCAGCCGGTTCACCACGTAGCCGGCGAAGGGCATCCCCAGCTCCGCGAGACGCCGGCGGAAGAAGAGGGCGTCGTCGATCGCCGCGGCCTCCGGGGCGGTGACCAGGAGGAAGGTGGCCTCGGGCGAGGCGAGGAGCTTCCGCACTGCGTCGGCGTGGGTCCGGAAGGCGGCGGTCATCGGCCCCAGGGCCCCGAAGAAGTCGCCCAGCTCCTCGGCGAAGCCCTCGCCGAAGGCGAGCGAGAGGACGCCGGAGACCAGCTTTCCGGTGCGGGCGGCGAGGAGCCGGAGCCGCCCGGCGCCCTCCGCCGGCTTGAACCAGCGCAGCACCCGCTCGTCAAAAAAGCGAGACATCTTCCCGGGCGCCTCGAGGAAGTCGAGGGCGTTGCGGGTCGGCGGGGTGTCGACGATCACCGTGTCGAAGCGCGGGTCCTCGTACAGCTCGTGGAGCTTCTCCTCCGCGGTGTATTCCTGCATCCCGGCGAGGAGGCCGGAGACCTGCTGGTAGATCCGGTTCCGGAGGATCCGCTCCACCGCCGCCGGGTCCGGGTTGAGCTTCCGGACCAGGGCGTCGAAGGTCTCCTTGGAATCGAGCATCAGCGCGTGGAGCGAGCCCTCGGGCGGCACGCCGGCCCGGTCGAGGATCTCCCGGGCGATCGGCGCCGGCTCGGAGGGGAGGGCCGGCAGGCCCAGGGCGTCGGCGAGGCGCTTCGCCGGGTCGATGGTGAGGACCACGGCGCGCTTCCCCCGGCGCGCGGCGGCGATCCCCAGGGCGGCGGCGGTGGTGGTCTTGCCGACGCCGCCGGCGCCGGAGCAGACCACCACGTGCTTGTCGGCCATCAGGGAGGAGAGCATCTAGCCACCGGCGCGCGCCCGGGCGCGGGGCGGGGAGAGTATCCCCGCGCGGCGCGGACCGCCAGCTACGGCGGGGACGAGGGGGGGACCCCGTGTCCGTGGCGATGCATCCCGAGGTGGCCGGCCAGTTCGTCGGCCACCGCCCGAACCAGCTCGAAGCCGCGGATCTTGCGGAACCGCAGGGTCACCGGCTCCCGGGAGAGGCCGGTGGAGAGGCGCTTCAGGGCCTCCGTGGCCCGGTTGCCGCGCCGGGCCGCCGCCGCCGCGCCCTGGAGCAAGGGCCGGGGCTGGGCCTCGAGGAGCCGGTGGATCAGCTCCTGCTCGGTCCGGTCGAAGGGCTCCGGCGCCACCGCGTTGGCGAGGACCGTCTCCACCGGCACCCCCAGCTCCGCCAGCCGGCCGACCAGGTCCAGCGCCTCGTTCACCGGCAGCTCCTCGGGCAGGGTCACCACCGCCACCGCCGTCCGGGCCGGGTCGGTGAGCATCCGCTCGAGGGCAACGCAGAGGTGGTGGAGCGGGCCGGCGAGGAAGACCCGCTTGCCGGTGAACGGGGCGCCGAGGAGGGCCACGGCGTGGCCCGAGGCCGGGAGGTCCACCACCACCTGATCCCAGCGCGGCGCACCTCCCTCCCGCTCGTCGAGGAGCTTCTGGATGGCGAAGAGGACGCTCATCTCCGGGACCGCCGGCGTGGCCCGGAAGAAGCGGGCGACCACCGGGTTCTTCAGGGCGAGGTCCACCACCCCGGGGATGCGGATCCGCTCGGCGAGGTAGGCGCGGAGCCCCTCCTCCGGCGAGAGCACGGAGAGGTGGACGCCACAGGGCAGCGCCTGCGGCTCGTGGGAGGTGGGGCCGCCGCCCAGGAGCGGGGCCACCGCCGACGGACCGTCCACTTCGCAAACCAGGACGCGCTTGCCCCGCCGCGCGCCGAGGAGCGACAGGGCGGCCGCCACGGTGGTCTTGCCGACCCCGCCCTTCCCCGTGACCAGGACCAGGCGCTTGTCGACGAGTCGTTCCATCACGCCGCCCGACCTCCGAAAACGCGCGGATTGTAGCACGTCGCCGACCGGCCGGCCCGTCGGGCCGGGATGCCCGCCCCCGCGGGGCGACGTGCCTACTCTTCCCGAGGAGGCGGGGAGATTCCGGAGGCGCGACGATGCCCGACGAGCGGCGTGGCAGCGGATCGACCATGGCCGGGGGCGGGCCCGGGGCGACGGACCGGTCCGCGGAGGAACGGCACCATCCCGATCTCGAGGGGGTCCGGGCCACCGTCGAGGACGTAGGCTCCCTGCCGGTCCCGAAATCGGTCCTCGACCAGCGCCGGGGGACGCCGCTCCGCCGGGCCCTGAGCCGGGCGGTGCCCCCGCGGCCCGGGGCGCCGGTCGGTGAACGGGAGGAGGAGGCCCGCCTGCGGCGCAACCTGCCCCATGCGGCGCGGACGCCGGAGGAGTTGGGCCGGGCCCTCTCGCGCGCGGGGCAGGACGGCCTCCCCGATCCCCAGCGAGGCCACGAGGCAGGGCCGCCGCTCCCGGGGGATCCTGGCTACCACGGGGACACCTGATCGGCGGCGGGACACGGTGACGGGCAGGCGGCTCCGGCGTACCCTCCGGGTATGCGCCGGTTCATCCTGTTGTCCCTCGTCGTTCTCCTCGCCGGCTGTGCCGGAAAGGCCGTCCGGGCGCCACGGACGGAGGCGACCCCGGTCGCCCAGCTCCGGACCTCGCTCTCCATCCGGGAGCCCGCCGCCACCGGGCAGGTCCACGTCGCCTCCGACGGGCCCCGGATTCGCGAGCAGATGGAGCTGGCCCGAGCCCTCTCCGAACGGGCGGATCGTCGCTTCCTGGCGGAGGTCAAGGACCGGGTTCCGTTCTCGGTCGACAAGGCGCCCTGGCTCGATCGGCCGGTGATCGAGCTGTCGCTCGAGGAGGTGCGGATCGAGCCGGCGCCGGAAGGTTCGGCCGAACCGGGCAAGGTGAAGGTCGAGGTCCGCCTGGTGGCCGACCTGCCCGAAGCCGGAGTGGCGATCGATCGGGAGCTGGTCTACGAGCGGGCGCTGCCGGCGCCCGTGGACGCGGAGACCCTCGAGACCAGCCTGGGCCCGGCGGTGGAGGAGGCGGCGGCCCTCGCGGCGTCCTGGCTGGTGGAGGCGACGACGCCGGCGGCAGCGCGGCCGTCCGAATAGGCGAGATCAGCCCCAGATCATCCGGGCCACCGCCACCGAGGCGACGAAGCCCGCGACCTCCGCGGTGAGGGCCGCGGGGATGGCGTGGCGGTACCGGGTCACGCCCACCGCGCCGAAGTAGACCGCCAGCACGTAGAAGGTGGTCTCCGTCGAGCCCATCACCAGCGCGCCCACCCGCGAGGCGAAGGCGTCGGGTCCCTCGGCTTTGAGCAGCTCGGCGAAGAGCCCGGTGGCACCGCCGCCGGAGAGCGGCCGGACGATCATCATCGGCAGGACCTGGGCCGGCACGCCCAGGGGCTCGGTCACCGGCCGCACCAGGTCGGCCAGGAGGTCCATCGCCCCGGCGGCGCGGAAAGCGCCCACCGCGGCGAGGATCGCCACCAGGAACGGGATGATCCGGATCGCGACCTGGAAGCCCTCCTTCGCTCCCTCGACGAAGGCCGGGTAGATCTTCACCCCGCGGGCGAGGCCGTAGAGCGGCACGCCCACCAGGAAGAGGGGGATCGCCCACGCGGAGATCCCCTCGACGACGCGGATCAGGAGGTCCACTACGGCCCCTCCGGCGGCAGCCCGAGCCG
>JAEZJH010000510.1 GCA_023436385.1 Pseudomonadota bacterium | reverse complement strand
CTCCACACCGACGAGACGGGCTCCTCGTTCACCGTGCTCCGGCGCGGCGTCCCCTTCCTCGCCGCCACCCTGCCGCTCGGCGGCCGGCACAACGTGGAGAACGCCCTGGGCGCGGTGGCCGCCTGCGCCGCCCGGGGCGCGAGCGCCGCCGACCTGGCCAAGGGCCTCGGCTCCTTTGGCGGCGTGCGCCGGCGGCAGGAACTCCGCGGCGAGCCGGGCGGGGTGAAGGTGATCGACGACTTCGCCCACCACCCCACCGCCGTGCGCGAGACGATCGCCGCGGTGGCGGCCCGGAACCCGGGGCGGCGCCTTTTGGCGATCTTCGAGCCCCGCTCCAACACTAGCCGCCGCTCGCTCCACCACGACGAGTACGCGCGGAGCTTCACCGGGGCGGCGCTGGCGGTGCTCTCCACGCCGCTCCCCCACGACAAGGTCCCGGAGCACGAGCGGCTCGACGTCGCCAAGCTCTGCGAGGACATCGCCGCCCACGGTACCCCGGCCCGCGCCTTCCCGGGGCCGGCGGAGATCGTCCCGTTCCTCGCCGCGGAGGCGCGGCCCGGGGACGTGCTCCTGGTGATGTCGAACGGGGCCTTCGGCGGTCTCGTCGACAAGCTTCTCGCCGCGCTGGGAGCGCGGTTCGGAGCGTAGGAGCCGCTCGTGCGCTACGATGGGCCGGTGCGTCGCCCGATCGCCCTCGCCCTCCTCCTCTTCTTCGCCGCCTGCGCGCCGTCGCGGGCGGCGCTTCGTCCCGGCGACGCCGCGCGCCTGGGCGAGCGCTTCGACCTCCGGGCCCGGGACGTCGAGGGTCGACCCCGCACCGTCGCCGGCTACACCACCGGCCGGGTGGCGCTGATCGACGTCTGGGCCACCTGGTGCAAGCCGTGCCGGCAGTCGCTCCCGGCCTGGGAAGAGCTGCGCCGGCGCTTCGACGGCCGGCTGGCGGTGGTGGCGATCTCCATCGACGAGGACTCGCGGCAGCTCCCGAAGTTCCTCGCCGGCCTCGACCTCGGCTACCCGGTCCTCTGGGATCGGGGCGGAGGGGAAGCGCTGGCGCGCCTCGCGCTGGAGAAGGTGCCGACGCTCCTGGTCCTCGATCGCGCCGGCCGGGTGCGCCACGTGCACGAGGGCTGGTTCGGCGCCAGCACCGTGGAGGCGATCGAGGCGGAGGTCGCGGCGCTGCTCGCCGAAGACGCCGCGCGCCCGGCGCCGTAGCGAGTTGTCTCCGGCACCGCCGGGGAGTATCGGTGCGCCATGTCCGCCCCCGACCCCGCCTCCCTCCTCGAGACCGCCGTCGCCGCCGCCCGGAGTGCCGGTGCCATCCTCGCCGCCCGGTTCGGCGGCCAGCGCACCGTCGAGCACAAGGGCCGCATCGACCTGGTCACCGACGCCGATCGCGCCGCCGAGGCCGCGGCCCTGGGCGTGATCCGCGCCCGCTTTCCCGACCACGCGATCCTCGCCGAGGAGTCCGGCGGGACGGAGGGTGGCGCGGCGTTCCGCTGGATCGTCGATCCCCTCGACGGCACGGTGAACTACGCCCACGGCATCCCGCACTTCTCCGTGAGCATCGCCTGCGAGGAGCACGGGCGGCTCGTGGCCGGGGCGATCCTCGATCCAATCCGCGACGAGCTCTTCACCGCCACCCGCGGCGGCGGCGCCTTCCTGGGCGAGCGCCGGCTGGCCACCACCGGCGTCGCGGAGGTCCACCGGGCGCTCCTCGCCACCGGCTTTCCGTACTGGGTCCACGAGCGCCCGGAGGAGGTGGTCACCCTCTTCGACGGGTTCCTCCGTCGCGCCCAGGGCCTGCGGCGCTTCGGCTCCGCGGCGCTCGATCTGGCCTGGGTCGCCGCCGGCCGCTACGACGGCTTCTTCGAGCGGGGCCTGAAGCCCTGGGACATGGCCGCGGGCGCGCTCCTGGTCGAGGAAGCGGGCGGCAGGGTCTCCGCCCTCGACGGCGGGCCGGCCGAGCTGGCCCGGGGCGAGGTGATCGCCGCGGGCGAGGCGCTGCATCCGCTGCTGGTGGCGATCGCCCGGCCGCTCCTGCCGCCGCGTTCCTGATTCGCGGCGGTCACGGCGCGGCGCCGGCCGACCCGTGGAAACCAACGGGCGGCCCGCGGACGAACCGGGGCCGCCCCTGGGGTCGAACCGTCGCGCGGTCCCGCCGGGCCGCACGACGGTGCACCGCTACTCCTCGATCGCCTTCACCTTCCCCTCGGCCCGGCGCTTCTCGATGATCTTCTCCGCGATCGGCGCCGGCACCGGGTCGAAGTGGGAGAGCTCCATCGTGAAGTAACCGGCGCCCTGGGTGAGCGAGCGCAGGTCGGCGTCGTACTTCATCGCCTCGGCGTGGGGACAGAGCGCCCGGATCACCGTGCCGCGGGTGAGCGGCTCCATCCCCTGGACCCGGGCCCGGCGGCTGTTGAGGTCGCCCATCACCGCGCCGACCAGCTCCTCGTCGGGCAGGTACACCTCGAGCTTCATGATCGCCTCGAGGAGGATCGGGTGGGCCTCCTTCATCGCCTTCTTGAAGGCCATCGACCCGGCCACCTGGAAGGCCATGTCGGACGAGTCGACGTCGTGGTAGCTGCCGAAGAACAGCTTCGCCTTCAGGTCGACCACCGGGTACCCGGCGACCGGGCCCGACTCCAGGGCGTGGCGGATGCCCTTGTCGACCGAGGGGATGAAGTTCCGCGGGATCACCCCGCCGACGATCGCGTCCTCAAACTCGTAGCCCTCGCCCCGGGGCTTGGGCGACAGCTCGACATGGGCGTCGCCGTACTGGCCGTGGCCGCCGGTCTGCCGCTTGAACCGGCCCTGGGCCTTGGCGGTGACGGTGATGGTCTCGAGATACGACGGGGTCGGAATCGCCGCCAGGATCTCGATGCCGTGCTTGCGCTTCACCCGCTCGCAGGAGATGTCGAGGTGCGTGTTGCCCAGGCCCCAGAGCAACATCTCCCCGGTCTCCGCGGAGCGCCGGACGTCGAGGGCGGGATCCTCCTCGAGCATCTTCCCCAGGGCGACCATCATCTTGTCGTCGTTCGCCGAGGTGATCGCGTAGGCGGAGGGGCGGTTCGGGGTGGGGAGGGGCGGGAGCGCGAGCGGCAGGTCCTTGCCGGTGATGGTGTCGCCGGTCTTCGCCTCCTTCAGCTTGAACATCACCACCACCTCGCCCGGCCCGGCCTCCGGCACCTCGGTGGTCTTGGCGCCGTCGGTGCGGAAGAGATGGACGAGCCGCTCCTCGTGCTGCGTGCGGGCGTCGATCACCGCGGAGTCGGGCTTGAGGACGCCGGAGTAGATCCGGGCGTAGGTGATCCGGCCGGCGAACTGGTCGATCACCGTGCGGAAGACCCGGGCGACGATCGGGCCGTCGGCGAGGCCGTGGCGCTTCACCTCGCTGCCCACCGCGTCCTTGGCGACGAACTCGCGCTCCGCGGGCGAGGGCAGGAGCCGTCGGATCTTCTCCAGGGTCTCGGGAATGCCGATGCCGGAGGGACTCGCCGCGAACAGGATCGGGAAGACCTTCCGGTCCCGGGTCAGCTCGAGGATGCCCTTCTCGATGTCGGTGGTGTCGAGGTCGCCGTTCTCGAGGTAGTGCTCGGTCAGCTCCTCGTCGCCGTCCGCGGCGATCTCGGCGAGGGCGGCACGGGCCTGCTTGGCCTCCTCCAGCCACTCCGCCGGGATCTCCGTCTCCTCGAACTTGCCGAAGGCCTTCTCGTAGACGTGGGCGGTCATGGTCCGGAGGTCGATCAGGCCCTTCAGGCTCTTCCCCTGGCCCATCGGCAGCTGCACCAGCACCGGACGGAACTTCAGCGAGGACTCGATCTCCGCCACCACCTTGCGGAAGTCGGCCTGCTCGTGATCGAGCTGCGAGATCACGCCGATCGTCGGTAGCCCGGAAGCCTCCACCAGGTCGGCGAGGCGCTCACCCTGCTTGCGCACGCCGGCCGCGGCGTTCATCACGTAGAGCACGCCGTCGGAGACCGCGAGGGCCCGCTCCGGCTCGGCGAGGAACGCCGGAATGCCGGGGGTATCGAGGACGGAATAGGTGAACCCCTCGTTCTCGAAGGTGACGGGATGGATCGACAGCGAGAACTTGTGCTTGACCTCCTCGGGTTCGGCGTCGAGCCGCGACGTCGCGCCGTCGGGGGCCGCTTTCTTGGGCTCCACCAGCCGGAAGAGCGCCTCGGCAAGCGCGGTCTTTCCGGCTCCGTGTGGGCCCACGAGGGATACAATCCGGACGTTTCGATCGCTCGGCATGATGAACCCCTTCTGCGGCAGTGGAGACACGACGGCCCGCGCCCCGTGCGCGAGCCGCCGGGCTACGAAGAAGGTTCGGGCGTTCTCGATTTCGTTGATCGCCGCGGGAATCGCCCCGCGGAGCGCCGGCCGTAGTCCGCCCGCCGGATTGCGCGATCGCGAAGATCACGCAATTCGCGGGCCCTGCCCCCGCTGCAAGCCAACCGGGAAGACCCACGGCTCGCTCCGATCGAGGTTCCGGCGCTCTCGCCCCCGATCCAGCATGTGACGTTTGCGGGACGGCGGCAAGGCACAAAACCGAGCGACCGATCCGCTGCACGGGTGTTTCGGGGACGGCCCCTGGCGGAAGGCCGCCGGCCGGGCGCATAGTGCGCGCCCCGACGGGCCGAACGGGCCCGGGGCAGGAACCATGCGTCTCGACGACTCCCCGACCTCCCGGACCGGCCGCGCCGGGCTCCTCTACGCGTTCGGCGCCTACGTGCTCTGGGGCGTCTTCCCGCTTTACTGGAGACAACTCGACCGCGTCCCGCCGATCGAGATCCTCGCCCACCGGGTGCTCTGGTCGTTCGCCTTCACCGCGGTGCTGATCAGCTGGCACCGGAGGTGGGCGGAGGTCCGGGCGGTCTTCCGCTCCCGGCGCACCCTCGTCCCGCTGGTCGTCTCCACCATCCTGATCACCGGGAACTGGTTTCTCTACATCTGGGCGGTGGCCCACGAACACGTCTCCGAGGCGAGCCTCGGCTACTACGTGAACCCGCTCTTCAACGTGGTCCTGGGCCGCCTGGTCCTGGGCGAGCGGCTCCGGCCGCCGGCGCTCGTCGCCGTGCTCGTCGCCTCCGCCGGCGTCCTCTATCTGGCCGTGGGGCTGGGCACGATCCCGTGGGTGGCCCTGGGGCTCGCCGTCTCCTTCGGCGTCTACGGCCTGGTGCGAAAGCAGGCGCCCGTCGAGCCGCTGGTGGGGCTGGCGGTGGAGGCGGGGCTGGTGGCGCCGCTCGCGCTCCTCTTCCTGGCCGGCCGCTTCGCCGAGGGCACCGGCGCCTTCCCGGCCGGCACCGGCGGGGAGATGGCGCTCCTCGCCGGGAGCGGCGCCGCCACCGCGCTGCCGCTCCTCTTCTTCGCCATGGCCGCGAAGCGCCTCCGCTACTCGACCCTGGGGATCGTCCAGTACTTCTCCCCCTCGGTGCAGCTCTTCCTGGCGGTGGCGGTGTTCGGCGAGCCCTTCACCGACCGGCACGCGGTGACCTTCGGCCTGATCTGGGCGGCGGTGGCGCTCTACGCCTTCGATAGCCTCCGGGCCGCGAGCCGGGAGCGCGGGACGGTCGCCGGAGTGGCAAGATGATCGGAATGAAACGCGCACTCCTCCTCGCCCTGCCGCTCTTCGCCGCCTGCGCTTCCGCCCCGGAGGTCCGGCCGACGGCGCCGGCGCTGCCCCCGGGAACCTGGGTCGAGCTCCGCTTCGACTGGCCGCCGGGGCTCGCCGCCGTGGTGGAGACGGAGCACGTCCGCACGGAGACCGCGCCCGCCGGCGAGGAGCGGGCCCGGCTCCGGCTCCGCTCCCGCCTCGAGACCGCGGCAGACGACGGCGGCCTCGCGGTACGGTGGCGCGACGTGCGCCACGAGCTCTCCGGCGGCCCGACGCCGGCGGGGGTGGAGCTGCTCGCCGAGGAGTTGGCGACGCCCGATCTCCGGGTCACCGCCGCGGGCCGGCTCGCCGCCGTCGAGCCGCGGGAGGAGGCCAGGGCCGAGCTGGCGAAGGCGCTGGTGGCGCTCTCGCACGTGGTGCCGGTGCCGGAGTCCTTCCGGCAGCGGCTCGTCGGGCACTTCCAGCCCGACGAGCTCCGGGCCGGCGCGGCCGAGGATTGGGATCGGCTGGTGGGCTTCTGGGCCGGCGCGTCCCTCGAGGCCGGCCGTACCTACGCCGCCCGCGACCTGGTTCCCCTCGACCTCCTCGCCGACCTGCCGGTGGAGGTGGAGCGGCGGATGCGCGTGGTCGATCGCGTCTCCTGCCGGCCGGAGGAGACGGAGCCGCGTTGCGTCGTCCTCGAGCTGGTCGCCCTCGCCGACGAGGAGGCGACGAGCGGGCTCGCGCCCTTCCTCTCCCGGCTCTTCGGCGATCGGGGCGGGCCGCCGCGGCTCGCCTTCGAGGAGCGCACCCTCCTGGTCACCGAGCCGGAGGGGCTCAGGCCCCACCGGCTGGAAACGACGCGCCGGGTCTCCGTCTCCTTCGGCGGGGACGGGGCGGAGTCCCGGGCGCGGATCGACGAGCGCACGGTGATCTTCGACTACGCCGCGTCGACGCGGGCATCGCCGGAGGGCCGGTCGCTCCTCCGCCGCTGAGGCTGGCGCGATCGCTCGATGCCATCGCGGCTGCCCGATTACGGTTCCCCATCCCCGCTGCAGGTCACCTCGAAACGGCCGGGAGCGGGCTCGGTGCAGGTACAGCCCTTCCAGAACCGGTCTCCCGCAACGCACGAGCAGTCCCGGGCCGCGCAGGGCTCCTCGTCAAGCGATGCGCAGTGTGGGATCGCGACCCAGTGGTTCCGAACACAGGCCTCGCTTCCCAGGGAGCAAGCGAACGTTCCGCACTTGTAGACGCCCGGGCATTCCGGTCCGTCGGGGGCGACGTCTACGCCCGCCTGGTTGGCTGCACACATGGACCGGTAGACTTGCCCGTCACACGCGCAGACCGGCAGGCCTCCGGGGCAACTCGCCGGACGCTGCACGCAGCGCCCGGGTGTTCCGCAGCCCCCGTTGGCCCGCTCGCAATACTCCTCCTCCGGGCAGTCGCCCTCCCCAGCGCAGACCGGGCCTTCCGGGCCCGGGACGATGACGGAGAACGCAAGTTCGACCAGGTTCCGGGCAGACGGGCCGTCATGGCATTCGAATGGGAGCTCAAAAACCTTGGCTACCTGGAGTCTTCCTACCTCCCCGGCAGGGCCGAGCACGGTCGTCACTTCACCCAGTCGAGCCAGCGTTTCCGCCCCGTCCCGCATTTGGACCAGGAGATCGCTCCCGCCGTAGAGGTACTCGCCAAAGCCCGTATCCAACCGGTCGATGCAGCGTGGTGAGGTCGGCAGGCCGGAGATTCCTCGAAGGTACGGAATGGCGTAGGAATTTCTGTGAACATCGAAACCCCAAACGTACCTGCCGGCGCGATCTTGGATCCAGGCATTGCGCCGACTGCCCAGGCT
>JAEZJH010000477.1 GCA_023436385.1 Pseudomonadota bacterium | reverse complement strand
CTCCAGGACCTCGCGGGTGTGGGCGCCCGGCGCGGGGGCCGGTCGCCGCGGCGGCTCGCCCAGCCGCACCGGCGTCCGCAGCGCCCGGAGCGGCCCCTCCGGCGTGGGCAGTTCGAGGACCAGCTTCCGGGCGACCAGCTGCGGATCCGCCCACAGCTCGGCGCCCTCCCGCACCGGCTCGAGGCAGAAGTCGCCCTCCTGTCCGAGTGCCGTCCACTCGGCCAGCGTGCGTCCGGCAAAGAGCCGCTCGACCTCGCCCCGGGCGTCCCGGTCGTAGCCCCTGCCGGCGAGCTCCTCGCGACCCACCGCCGCGCAGAACGAGCGCCAGAACTTCGGCTCGAGGGCGGCGAGCGCCATCTGTCTCCCGTCGGCGGTGCGATACACGCCGTAGCACGGATAGGCGCCGTTCAGGGGCCCGGTGCCGCGGGAGAACGGCGTCCCGGCGAGGAGGTTGGTCGCCGCGCCCAGGGTCCCCAGGGCCAGCGCCGCCTCGGTCATCGCCACGTCGACGTGCGTGCCGCGGCCGGTGCGATCCCGCTCCCGGAGCGCGGCGAGGACGCCCACCGCGGCGAAGAGCGCCCCGGCGAGATCCGCCGCCTGGAACCCGGGCCAGCTCTCCGTCCGACCACCGGGCTCGCCGGCGGCCCCGAGCATCCCGGCCCGGGCCAGGTAGGTGAGGTCGTGGCCCGCCCGGCCGCGGTCCGGCCCGGTCTGCCCGAAGCCGGTGATCGAGGCGACGACCAGCCGCGGGTTCTCCGCGAGGAGCGCTGCCGGCGCCAGCCCCAGCCGCTCGAGGACCCCGGGCCGGAACCCCTCCACCAGCACGTCCGCCTGCGCCGCCAGGAGCCGCAACGCGGCCCGGCCGTCCTCCGTGCGCAGGTCGAGGAGGACGCTCCGCTTGTTGCGGTTCAGGGCGTGGAAGCCCGCGCCGGTGCCGGCCACCTCCGGCGGCAGGAGCCGGAGCAGATCCGGGCCCTCGGGATCCTCGACCCGCACCACGTCCGCACCGAGGTCGGCGAAGAGCAGGGTCAGGTAGGGCCCGGGGAGGAGCCGGGAGAGGTCGAGGACGAAGAGGCCGGAGAGCGGGAGCGCCATGGCTCCGGCGATCAGCCGATCAGCTTGGCGAGCTTCAGCGCCAGGCCGACGTCCATCGGCTTCAGCTTCAGCTTCCCGCTCATCACCGCCATGTTCGGGTTCAGCTTCTTCCCGACCACCTTCTGGAAGTTCTCCTCGGTGGAGATCAGGGTCAGCTTCGGCGTCCCCACCGAGCCGGCGACCACCTTCCCCTCGGGTCCGGTGCAGTCGAGGGTCCAGCGGCCGTCACCGATGTTGAAGTGAACCACCGCGCCGATCTCCTGGGCCAGCTGCGGGTTGGCCCGGAGCCGGTTGGGGATGGTCTCTTCCATGATCTGCGGGACGGTTCGCTCGGCCATCGGTCTCCCCCTGTTGCCGTGGAAAATGGAGCCGACGAAGCTAGGAGGCGCCCCGCGGGCTGTCAAGCAAGGCGTTGCCATGTCGCCGGAGCTCGTGTCGCCCCGTCGCCCGGGTGCCGGAGGAGAGGTCGAGACGCGAACACCCTGGCCACGAGGGAGCGGGCGCCGCTTGTCGCCTTCCCTTCCGGGGGCCAACCTTCGCGGGTGGAACTGCACGAACGACCGGCGGTGGCGCCCGAGCTACACCGTGACGCCCTCCGGGCGGCGCTCGAGGCGGCCGGCGTCGCCGCGGCGCTCTGCCGATCGGACGGCCGCGCCGAGATGATCACCGGACCGGCGGAGACCCTCCTCGGCGGACCGGGCCGGGTCGACAGCGAGCGGGAGATCTTCGCCGCGGTGGCGGCCCGGGCCAACGAGGCCCGGAGCGCCGATTCGATCCGGGCCGAGGCCGAGGCCACCGGCACGGTGCGGGTCTCGCTCCTCGAGGAGGGCGCGATCCGCCTCGACCGCCACGACCTGCCCGGCGGATTCCGGCTCTGGCTCCTCGCCCGCGAGACCGGCCCCGAGGCCCAGGAGCGGCGGACGGAGATCCTCTCCATCGCCAGCCACGACCTCCGCTCGCCGCTCGCCAACGTCAAGTCCTACGCCGGGATGATCGTCGGCGGGCGCGGGCCGCCGCTGGAGCCGAAGATCAAGCGGGCCGCCCAGGTGATCTCCAAGAACGCCGACCGCGGGCTGAAGCTGGTCGACGATCTGGTCGACCTGCGGAAGGCGGAGGAGAACCGGCTCCAGCTCGACCGCACCCCGGTGCCGGTCCACGAGCCGCTCCGCCTCGCCTTCGAGGAGGCCCGGCCCGCCGCCACCGACAAGGGCGTGAACCTCCTCTGGAGCGCGGGCGACGTCTTCCCCACCATGAACCTCGACGAGGACCGGTTCCGCCGGATGATCCGGGCGCTCCTCGAGGCGGGGATCCGCCGCACGCCGCCGGGGAACGACGTGCGCCTGGTGGCGGAGGTCCGGGAAAACGAGCTGTACCTGGCGGTGGAGGACGAGGGGGAGCGGCCGAGCCTACGGGAGGTGGCCCTCGCCTTCGATCGGGACCACCAGATCCTGCAGCACCGGAAGCTCCTCCCCGGCGTGTCGCTGGCGCTCTCGCAGCACGTCGCCCGGGCCCACGGCGGCCGGGTCGGCTTCGTGCCGCGGTCGGGGACGGGGGCGTTCTTCTTCGTGGTGCTGCCGCGCTAGGCGGTGGGGCGTTACCGGGGCGTTACCGCCGCGACGGCGGCAGCGGGCGGAGCTTCCGCGCCGGCGGCGGCGTTCCCTTGGCC
>JAEZJH010000480.1 GCA_023436385.1 Pseudomonadota bacterium | reverse complement strand
GCTCTGCGTCGAGCTGAAGAGCCTCAAGCTCTACCTCTGGAGCTACCGGAACGAGGGCGCGTTCCACGAGGCGGTGACGAACCGGATCGCCGACGACATCATCGCCGCGATCGCGCCCCGGAAGCTCGAGGTCGAGGGCGACTTCTTCGTCCGCGGCGGCATCCGCACGGTGGTGACCGTGCGTCACGAGAAGCCGCGCTCCTAAGCTGCGGCCTTCCGGCCCCGCGAACGGAACCCCTCGTGGACCGGCGGATCCTCCTCCCGGCCCGTGCAGCTAACGTGACACCTCGTTGCGTTAGCCGCGGACGACCGCGCTACCCCGGAACCACCACCGATCCCCCGGCGGCCACCGGTTCCGGCGCCGGCGCGACCTGCGGCGCCGCGGCGAGGTCCACCTCGTGGACCGTGGCCAGCCGCCCGTCCCGGTCCTCGAGGACGAAGTAGCCCTCGTGCCCGGCGGCGGTGGAGCTGCCGGCACAGACCAGGGTGGGGCCGCCCGGCACCGCCCGCGTGTAGCGAAGGTGGATGTGGCCGGCGAGGATGGCGGCGACGCCGACGGCGGCGGCCACCTCGAGGAGCCGCGTCGCGTCCCGGAGCCCGTGGCTCCCCCGGTCCGGGGCGCCGTTCCAGCGGAGCGGCGTATGGTGCACGGTGGCGTAGATCGCCCGGCCCTTCACCCGCGGGTGTTCGGCGATCCGCCCCAGGGCCGCGAGCTGATCCTCGCCGACCCACCCAGCGGCGATGCCCGGCAAGGGCGGCGTCCGCGCGGAGCAGAGGCCCACCACCGCCACGGAGTCGCCGACCAGCCGTACCGTCGGCCACGGCCCCTCGGTCCGAAGCTCGGGGAGATCCGAGTCCAGGAGGTGCCCGAACCACTTCTCGAAGCGCTTCTTCCGCCACGAGCCGGGCGTGTAGACGTCGTGGTTGCCGGGGATCACCGAGAGCCGATCGGGACGATCGGCCAGCGGGCCGAGGGCCCGGCGGACCCCCTCGAACTCCTCGTCGAGGGCCAGGGCGGTGAGGTCGCCGGAGAGGACCACGTGGTCCGCGCTCTCGGCGGCGGCGGCGATGCGGGCGATGGTGTCGGGGGCACGGAGGTAGCGCTTGGCGCGGCGGGCGAGCTTCAGCTCGAGCTGGGCCACGGCCCGCCGCCACCCGATCTTCCCCCAGGAACTGGGGGTGTAGTCCGCCTGCACATGCACATCGCTGAGATGGAGAATTCGCACCCCACACCGCCTTTTCGCGCCCCGACCCGCCTTCCCTCCAGGGTAAGAAGCCGGGGACCGAGCGGCCACCGCACCGCATGTCGAGCGAGGGCAGGTCCGGGCGCGACCACCCGGGTCGCAACAGCGGGGCACTCCGCGACCATCCCCAACAACCGGACTCTTCGCGCCCCATCGGGCGCCTGGCCGATGTGCCTTCACGGCGATCGTTTCGGGCCGCCGGCCGCGCGCTCGTGAAAGCGCCATTCACCGGCAGTGTTGCCAACGGGCCGGCCGGCGCCCTCCTCTGCCGGCCGCCGTTCGCCCGGACTTGCCGGCTCCGCGCGCTCCGGTAACCTGCGCCGGTGACCGTTCGCGGACGCTTCGCCCCGTCGCCCACCGGCGACCTTCACCTCGGGAACGCCCGGACCGCGCTCCTCGCCTGGCTCTCCGTGCGCTCGCGGGGCGGCGCCTTCGTGCTGCGGATGGAGGACCTCGACAAGCCCCGGGAGCGCCCCGGCGCCGCCGCCGGGATCCTCGCCTCGCTCCGATGGCTCGGCCTCGACTGGGACGAGGGCCCGGACGTGGGCGGCCCCTTCGGCCCGTACGTCCAGAGCGAGCGCTTTTCGCGCTACGAGCGCGCGGTCGACCAACTCGTCGCCCGCGGTCTCGCCTTCCCCTGCTGCTGCACGCGGGCGGAGGTGGCCGCGGCCAGCTCCGCGCCCCACGCCGGCGAGGAGGGTCCCCGCTACCCCGGCACCTGCCGCGTGCCCGATCCCGAGCGCCACGCCCGGGCCCGCGCCGCCGGGCGTGGCCCCTCCGTCCGCTTCCGCGTCCCCGACGAGCCGCGGCCGTTCGTCGATCGGCTCCACGGGACGTGCGCGATCGACGTCGGCGGCACGGTGGGCGACTTCGTGATCCGCCGCGCCGACGGGGTCGCCGCCTACCAGCTGGCGGTGGTGGTGGACGACGCGGCGATGCAGATCGACGAGGTGCTCCGGGGCGCGGACCTCCTCTCCTCGACCCCGCGGCAGCTCCTCCTCTACGAGGCCCTGGGGCTCCGGGCGCCGGCGTTCTTCCACGTCCCGCTGGTGGTCGGCCCCGACGGCGAGCGGCTGGCAAAGCGCCACGGGGCGGCCTCGCTCCGCGAGCTGATGGACCGCGGCGAGGATCCGAAGGCGGTGACGGGCCTTCTCGCCCACCTCTCCGGCCTCGCCCGGGAGGGCGAGCGGGTGGCGCCGCGGGACCTCGTCTCCCGCTTCGATCCCGAGCGGATCCCCCGGACCGCGGCGGTCCTGGGTGGCGCGGGCGACGGCTTCGCGACCTGAGGCGCCCAGCGCCGCACCCGACGAACCTCGGCCGTCCCACCGGGCCCCACCAAGCCGGGTACACGCCGGTCCTCCGGTGCCGCCCCGGAACGCGGCGCCCGCGGGTGGACGGGGCGGCCTTCCGCCTTCCGGCCGCTCGCGGCGCCGCGTAGACTCCTCCGCATGATCGCGTGGTTGGGGGGCCGCGACGAGGAGGAGCTGCGCTCGCTCCTTCTCCGGGACCCGCTCCAGAACCTCTTCCTCCTCGGCGTCCTCGAGGAGCACGGCCTCCACGGCTCGCCGTCCGGTCCGCCGATCGGCTTCCTCGGGATCCGCCGGGGCCCCGGCCTCGCCGGCGTGGTCTTCGTCGGCGGGCAGGGCCGCCTGCTGGTCCCCTTCTGCCCGGACCCTGCCGACGCCCGGGCCGCGGGCGCCTTCCTCGAGGGCCGGTACCGGATCGGGAATCTGGTCGGCGAGCGCGCCGCCGTCGACGCGCTCTGGGCAGGCCTGGCCTCGCCCCTGCCCCGCGTCCGCCGTGACCACCGGCTGATGGTCCTCACGCCGGACGGCTGCGGTCCTCACGTGGCGCCGGCGCTCCGGCGCGCCACGGACGCCGACCTCGAGGCGGTGGTGGAGCTGGGCCGGCAGCTCCACCGCGAGGAGCTCGACGTCGATCCGCTGACCGTCGATCCGGTGGGCTTCCGCCGGCGCTGCGCGGAGCGGATCGCCGCCGGTCGCGTGCACCTGCTCGATCACCAGGGCGTCCCGGCCTTCCGGGCGGAGGTGGGCACGCTCTGCCGCCACGGCGCGCAGCTCGAGGGCGTGGTCACCGCACCGACCTGCCGCCGCCTGGGCCTCGCCACCCGGGCGATCGGGCAGCTGGGCCGGACCCTCCTCGCCGGCCTGCCCCGGGTGACGCTCCACGTCGCCGAGGACAACGCCCCGGCCCGCGCCCTCTACCGCCGCGTCGGCTTCGTGCCGGCGCTGCCCTTCCGACGGATCGTCCTCTCGTGAGTCCTCGCCCGATCGTCGAAGAGCCCTCGCGGAGCGAGACGGAGCCCTCGCCTCGCGGGACCGGCGCGCCCGCGACCGGGGCGCCGATGCCGACCGGATTCCTCTCGCCGCCGCTCCGTATCCCCACCGATCCCCGCTGGCTCCCGCTCGCCCTGGCGAACTTCGACCGGATCCTCCTGGACCACGCCCACTGCGAGCAGAAGGCCGCCGCCTCGGCGATGGCGCTGGTGGCGGCATATCCGGAGCGGTCGACGCTGGTGCGCCGTTGCGTGCGCCTCGCGGCTGAGGAACTCCGGCACTTCCGCCTGGTGCACGACCGCCTGATCGCCCGCGGCCTGGTCCTCGATCGGGATCGCGGCGATCCCTACGCCAAGCAGCTCCTCGCCCTGGCCCGCACCGGCGGCGAGGCGCGGCTGGTCGATCGGCTCCTGGTCGCCGCGCTGATCGAGGCCCGCTCCCACGAGCGGCTCTCGCTCCTCGCCGGGGGTCTCGCCGATCCGGAGCTGGCGGCGTTCTACCGCTCCCTCGCCACCAGCGAGGCCGGCCATCACCGGCTCTTCGTCGAGCTGGCGGAGGAGGTCGCGGGCCCGGAGGCCGTGGCGCACCGGCTCGCCGAGCTGGCCCTGGAGGAGGCGCGGATCGTCACGGCCCTCCCCCTCGAACCCCGGGTCCACTGACGCCCACCGCGCCTGTCGCAACGCGGAAAGGACCGGGTCCCCGGGACGCGAGCCCGACCGCAAACGCGACAAGCTGTTGCGTTAGCCGAGCGCCCCAGGGTCCCCCTCACGCCCCGAACCGCAGCGTCCACTCCCGCGGATCGGGAAACAGCAGCGCCTGCCGCTCGAGGTACGGCTCGCCGTGGACCCGCACCAGGTGCCGGAGCACGGAGAGCGGCTCGGCGAGCGGCGCCGCGCCCCGGCCGTACGCGGCGATCGCCGCGAGCGCCGCCTCGCGCTCCCGGGAGGATGCCGTGCGCTTCAGGTGTCCCAAGGCATGGGCCAGGGCATCGACGGTCCGCCCCGGGGTCGCGGGCGTGGCCAGCGCGGCGGTGAACCCGGCGGCGTAGGCCCGGCGCACCTCCGCCGGCGGGAGCGACGCGGCGCCCGCGACCAGCCGCCCCAGGGACCGGTACCGCGCCGGCGCGTGGGCGAGGAGCCGGTACTTCTGCGTGGCGTGAAAGGCGACCAGCCGTCCGATCGCGAACCGTCCGCCGAGCGCCTCGCGGAGCTGCGCCGCGGCGAAGACCCGTTCGACGAAGGCGCTCCGACCCGCCGGATCGGCGAGGTCGGTCTCCTCGACACAGGGAGTGAAGGTCCGGGCCGTCCCGAAGGCGGCGGCGAAGAGGCCGCTCGTCGTCCCCGGCGAGCCGCGGCGCTTCCGGAGCGGCGTGGAGACCAGGCCGCAGGAGGGGGACTTGGCCTTCCACACGTAGCCGTCGAGCGGTGGCAGCTCGGCGAGGCGTCGCGCGGCGAAGGCGTGCATCGGCGCCGTCCAGTCGCGACCGGAAGGCACGCCGCCCGGGGGCGAGACGGGATCGGCGGCGCCCCGGGCGATCATCCGGACCTCGCCGCCCAGCCGATACAGGTCGACCGGATCGCGGGGGACGCCCATCCCCACCTCGACCTCCGGGCAGACCCGCACCAACTCCACGTGGCGACCGAGCACATCGCGAAGCCAGCGGTCGAGGCGGGCGCCGCCGTCCCAGCGAACCTCGTCGCCGAGGAGACAGGCGCTGGCGCCGACGCGGATGGGGGAGTTCGTTTCCACCGGCACAGGGTAGCGCAGCCGCGACGGTCCGGCGGCAGCGAAGCCGGCCGGCAACCGCCGCGTCGAACCGTTCGTCGGGCGGTCCTCCGAGCCGGACCGCGCCGGCCCCGATCCGGCCCTGGCCTGCAGTCCACCCTCCTCGCCCGCCCACGACGACCGCCTCGCGGGCCGGGCATCCCTTCGGAGGCAATCGGCCGGCTGCCCGATTTACCGGCGGTGCCACGCTTTCGGTAACCGCGTTTTTCCAGGAGGGGCCCATGTGTCGGAACCTCTGGGTGGCGGTGCTGGCGGGCTGCTTCGTGGCCGCGCCGGCGGCAGCGGCGGAAGGGGGCGGGCGAAAGCTCGCCCCGGAAGTCGAGGCCAGTGTCGACCGGATCCTCACCACCGGCGACTCGTCGCGGGTGCGCCTGCAGGCGGCCATCGTGCTCGGCCACGCGGGCACGGAGCGCTCCATCCCGGCCCTCGCCGGGGCGCTCGACGATCGCCATCCGGGAGTCCGGGCCGCGGCGGCCCTCGCCCTGGGGAACCTCAACTC
>JAEZJH010000459.1 GCA_023436385.1 Pseudomonadota bacterium | reverse complement strand
CGCCAAGGGATGGGCCGAGAAGCGGCGCGACGCCGCGCTCAAGGCCCTGCCCAAGGAGAAGAGGGAGAAGCTCGAGGCGGCGCTGGAGGGGCTGTCGCCCTTCAAGGCGCTGGACCTCATCGAGACGTTCGCCGCGGAGAAGCCCGAGCCCGGTCCGACGCCGGCGGTGGAGCGTGGTGCTCCGTCGTCCGGGACGCCGGCGGGCGCCCCCCGAAACATGCGGGAGTACAACGCCCTGCCGTTCTCCGAGCGCCAGAAGTGGCTGAAGCGCTCGGACTTCGACGTGGGCGCGCTCCCGGACTAAGCGGCTGCGCCTGGCGCCGCCGCCGAGAGGAAACACATGCTGTTCCGTCCCGAGGTGTGGGCCGACGAGTTCGCGATGTACTTCGCGGAGCAGCGTTCGCTGCTCGACCTCGTCTCCCGTTTCGACAACCTCGCCCAGACCCAGGGTCAGGGCGAGACCATCAAGATCCCGGCGCTCGAGCTGGACGCCGCCAAGCCGATCGTTCCCGGCGCCGACGCCGTCGCCGCCGTCGTCACCGACGGCACCGTCGACCTGGTGCTGAACCAGTTCCGCGGCCACCTGATCCAGGTGAAGCCGCAGGACGAGCGCTTCAACCACAAGGACTGGCGGCAGGCCATCCTGAAGGAGCAGGCGCGGAAGCAGAAGATGGACACCGACACGGCGCTGGCCGCGGTGGCCACCGACGCACTGGTGACCCAGGAGGTCAACGCCGGCGGCGGCGTCTGGACCGACGCCCTGGTCCTCGAGGCCCAGCAGAAGCTGGACGACGCCGAGTTCCCGACGGAGGGCCGCATCCTCCTCGCGAGCCCGGCGGCGTACAACGACCTCGCCCAGATCACCACCTTCATCTCGAAGGACTTCGGTGACGGGCAGGGCCAGCGGAAGGTCGCGTACGTGCGCGACTTCGAGCTGGTGAAGCTGCCGACCAACCGGTTCGCCGGGAACCCGAAGGCGTGCATGGCCTTCCACCCGAGCGCCATCGGCGCGGCGGTGGCGCGGCCCCACATGCGCCTGGCCGATCGCGGCGGGAAGTTCGACTCCGTGATCGAGCTCGGCGCCATCTGGGGCTTCAAGATCCGGAAGGCCGCCGGCATCGTCCGCTTCCTCCGGTAGTACGGCGGCGGCCCCTGGCGGCCGCCGTCTCAACCACCGACGCCCCGGGATTCCTGCCGATCCCGGGGCGTTGTCCCACGAGGTCCCCATGGCCAACAAGCTGGTCCGCCTCCTCCACCCGACCGAGCGCCGGGTGATCCTCGCGCCCGAGTACCTGGCGAACTCCGACAACTACAAGGGCTACCTCCGCGCGCCGTGGGACTGCACCTGCCAGCAGGCCACCGCGTGCACCTGCCACCTCCGCCCCACGAAGCCCGCGCCGGATCAGCTCGAGGAGGCTCGTGCCTCGCTCGCCAAGCTGCAGGCCGGGATCGAGGAGACGGAGCTCGAGCTGGGCCTCCGCCCGCCTCCGGGCGAGAACGACAGCGGCACCGCCGGCGGCTACGCCACCCCCGAGCGACAGCTCGAGGGCCAGGCGGATCCCGACGCCGAGTTCCAGCCTGGCGAGATCACCGACGAGACCGCGTACGAGGCTGCGGTCGCGTCCGGCACCATCGCTCCGATCAAGCCCACCACCTCCGCGGCCGCGAAGCGCCCCGCCCGCAAGGCCCGCTGATGGCCACCTTCGCCGTCACCGTCCAGCTCGTCGAGGACCGCTTCTTCGCCGAGCGGGGTCTCACCGGCGCCCCCCGTGGCACGGTCACCTGCGAGGAGCTGATCGCGGAGATCGGCGCCGAGGTCTCGCAGCGGCTCCGGGCCGTGAACGTCGACCCGGGCGCGATCACCGAGGCGACCCCGGACTCCTACTCCTGGTGCCAGACCTCGGTGCTCTACGGCGTCGCCGGCGAGCTGCCGCGGCGCCTGGGCTGGGACACGGAGAACGCCGACGCCTGGGAAGAGAAGTACCGCCAGCGCCTGGCCGACCTGTCCCGCGATCCCAACTCCGTCCTGAAGGACGCGCAGCTGGCGGCGGGGCAGGGCGACATCCGCTACTGCTTCGTCTGATCCGGAGGCTCCATGGCCGGCACGGGACACGGCCTCTGGGACGGCTCGATTGGCTCGAAGCAGGGCCTCTCGTACTCGGGCGAGGGCGTCTACTCCGGCGGCTCGCTCTCCTGGATCAACTACCGGCTCGAGACCCCGCCGGAGCTCGAGGAGCTGCGCCTCTCGCTCCTGAAGCTGGCCGACGAGATCAGCCGGACCGAGGAGTACCTGATCGCCATCGCCGACGAGGCGTACGTCGAGCAGGGCGAGCTCGCGTACGAAGAGGCCGAGAAGATCCCGCTGAAGCCCCAGACCCTGGCCCGCAAGAAGCGGGGAGGGAAGACGGAGCGGGCGCGGGAGATGGAGCGGTACTTCTACGCCAACCGCACCCTCCAGGGACCGGCGGTCCGGAAGTCGAGCCGCAAATACAAGCGGCGGAACCTCACCAACGTCGCCCGCAACCCGGACGTGCTGAACGCAGACGGCGGCATGTCCTCGATGTATGCGGCCTTCACTCTCAGCTTCGAGGAAGGCAAGCACTCCAACGTCGCCCGCCGCGAGATCCTCGGCGACACGCTGGTCTGGGGCTCGAAGGGCCTGCTCACCGAGCACCTCTCCTACCACGTCACCGGCACCCGCGACGTGCCGCCCCGGCTGATCCGGATGCTCGAGCCCGAGCTGAACCAGGACTTCGTCGAGACCCAACGCAACGTCTGGGGCTCCTTCATGGTCTCGGCGCTCGAGAAGGCCGGCGCTCCGGCCGACTGGATTCAGGAAGCCCTGGGAGGCTACGGATGACCGACCCCGTCCAGACGGCGGTGGAGGCGCTCTTCCTGTCGCTCCGCGACCACTTCCCGGCGCGCCTCCGTGCCGCCGACGAGGAGCGCCGCGCCCGCGTGACCTGCACGCCAGGGCCGTACCGGCTCCCCGAGGGGAAGCTCACGGTCAACCGGGTGGCGATCCCGATCGCCGGCGGCGAGTACCTCGCCGAGGAGTTGGTCGCGCTGGTCGACGCCGCCGAGGTCCCCGACCTCGAGGCGATCGCCACTGCCGACGGGCGCCTGGTCCTCGAGGCCACCGCAGCCCCCACCGCCCGCCGGCCGTCCTGGATCCGCGTGGAGGGCGGCGACGTCGTCGCGGGCCTCGGGCTCCCGCGGGTGACCGGGCAGGCCGACGCCGTCGTCCTCTCCCTCGCCGACCCGCTGCCGCGCCTCGTCCGGCGCACGCTGCGGGTGAGCGACGAGATCAGCCGGACCGAGGAGTACCTGATCGCC
>JAEZJH010000242.1 GCA_023436385.1 Pseudomonadota bacterium | reverse complement strand
ACGAGGTACAGGGTGACGGTGAGCTGGGAGAGGATCTGATACGCCGCCTGCACCGACGGCAGGATCACGAACGACAGGCAGAGGAAGGTCACGATCAGCCCCTGCACGATAAGGATGTGGCTGGAGACACCGTGCTTGTTCTGCCGCTGGAAGAAGGGAGGGAGATAGCCGGCCCTGCCGACCTGGCCGAGCGCGGAGGAGGGCCCCGCGACCCAGACCGTCACGCCGCCGAGTACGCCGAGGAAGAGCGCGATCGCCACCACCGGCGCCAGCCAGCTCATCCCGAAGGTACGGAAGAAATCGTCGTACGCGACCAGCAGGCTCTGCGTCAGGTTGATGTGGGTCTTGGGGATGATGAAGCCGATCGCGAGTGTCCCGAGGACGAAGATCACGACCGTCGCGAGCGAGGCGATGAGGAGCGCGAGGGGGTAGGTCCTACGCGGATTGTCCGTCTCCGTCACGTGAACGGCGTTCATCTCCATGCCCGCGTAGAAGAGGAAGATCCCGGCGGCGAGCACGAGGTTGCCGGACTGCGAGAAGTCCGGCAGCACCTTGTCCCAGCCGACCTCCATCTGCAGCGGGCGCCCCTGGAGCAGGTAGGTGAGGCCGAGCGCGATGATCAGGGCCGCCGGGATGATCGTGCCCACGAGGCCTCCCCATTTGGAGATGGTCGAGGACGCCTTGATCCCGCGGAGACTGGCGAGCGTGGCGGCCCAGTACAGCGCGAGGACCACCAGGATCGTATAGAGTTTGTTGCCTGCGAGCGCCTCGTCGAGCGTCTGGTTCGGCCGCATGAACGCCAGGGCCACGGCACCGAACGTGAGTACCGTGGGGAACCAGATGGTGGATTCGACCCACACCAGGAAGATCGCCAGGAAGCCCCACCGCGGACCAAAGGCCTCGCCCACCCAGCGGAAGACACCGCCCTTCTCCGGCCATCCCGTCGCCATCTCCGCGGCGACGAGGGCGACCGGAATCAGGAAGCAAGCGGCGGCAAAGGTGTAATAGAAGACAACGGTCAGGCCATAATTCGCCTCGGACGCGAGGCCGCGGAGGCTCACCACCGCCGTGATGTTCATGATGGCCAGCGTCATCACACCGAGCGACGTACGTCGCGCGGCGGCTGGCGGACCGCCCGCACTCCTTGGCATGGATGTCCCCCTTTCAGGCCCGGCATATACGGCCCCCCCCCCTCCAACGGGACCAAGATGACGTCGAGCCGCAGCGACGCAACGGCCTGGTCGAGGGGATGCCCGGGGCCATGGCCCACGTATGGGCACCAGCATCCTCGAGCGGACGCCCTAGCTTCCCGTGAATCCTCAACGAGGTGAGCGATGCCGGTCTTGTTGCGATTCATCGTTGGCGTCTTCGCTGCGCTTTGCGTATTCGCGCCAGGCGGCGCCCTGGCCCAGGACCGCACGGACCGGCCGGCGGCCATCCCGACGCCCATCCGCGACCGAGAGCTGCCGCAGCACACGCAGTACTTTCTCCCGCGCCCCTACGGCGCCCACCCGGGCAATGTCCCCGAGGGGTTTTTCGCCATCCCCGGCACCGACGCCTTCGTCAAGCTGGGCCTCGCCGCCAACCTGGCGTTCATGGCCAGCGACCGGCTGCTCGCGCCGACCTGGTTCGCCACCTCGACGATCCCGGTCGAACGGCAGGCGCACGCTCGACGCCGCGAGCAATTCGCCGGCACGGCCAACCAATCGGAGGTCAGCCTCGAGGTCCGCAAGCAGAGTCCATTGGGTTCGCTGCGGCTGCTCTTCAACACCAGCTTCGCCCAAGCAGAGCCGGCCCTCGGCTTCCACCCGAACTTCGCCTATGCGCAGGCGGGGCCGGCGCTGGTCGGCTTCACCACGTCGACGTTCACCGATCCCGATGCCTACCCGCGGACGCTCGACTTCGCAGGACCGAATGCGATCGCGTTCTCGCGCCACGGTGTGCTGCGCTATTCGTTCAGCAAGGGCCGCGCCGACCGGGCGCAGTACCACCTGCACCTGGCGCTCGAACAGCCATCCACCCAGGTCCCGAGCTCCGCGGGAAAGCCGCGCGAGGTAGCGCCGGACGGCGTGGTCGCCCTGCGTGCGGAGGGCAAGTCGGCGCACGTCCAGCTGGCGGGCATCGTCCGTGGCTTGGCCGTGCAGGGGACGAACGACGTCAAGCCGGGCTATGGCGGCAACCTCACCGGCAACGCGCACCTGGGCGACGACGCGGTGCAGGGTGGCATCACCGCTGGCCGCGGCATCGGCGCCTATCTGAACGACCTCGGCGGCGGCCAGTACGACGCCGCCGTGAGCCGCGGTGGTGACCTCGAGCCCCTGACCGTGCTGGCAGCCTACCTGGGCTTGACCCACCACTGGCTGCGCTCGCTCTCCTCCACCGCGACCTACGGCTACCTCGTCGTCGACGATCTCGACTTCCGGGAATCGCTCGGCTCGAAGGGTTTTCGCCACTCGCAGTACGGCGCCTTGAACCTCATCCATCAGCCCTTCGCCGGCGCGCTCGTCGGCATCGAGGGATTGTGGGGCCAGCTGCGGGTGATCGACGGCGCCCGGGCGGAAGCCTTCCGCATGCAGACGACCTTCCAGTACCGACACTGACGATCAGGTCGCGCGCGCCCGGCGCGGTTGCCGCAGCTGCATGACGAGTTCCACCAGCACGCAGCCAACCACCGCGAGCACGATCAAGAACAGCGACAGCAGCTGGCCAGGCACGAGGCTCACGAGGAACGCGCAGATCGCGACGAGCATCAGCGCGGTCCCGAGGGCGATCACCGAGCGCGAGATCTTCGCGGGCTCGGCGAGCTTCCACGCGGCGAAGAAGACCGCGAGGTAGCTGAGGAGGAAGGTCGCGCTCGCGATGTTGGCGATCGACCTCAGGCTGAGGAAGTTCACCATCACCAGGACCACGACGACCCCCCCGAGGAAACCGCGCGTGCTTCGCCCCTTCACGTGCTCCTCGAACGCATGCGGCAGCTGCCTCGATCGGGCGAGGGCCTCGCCGACGTTCAAGGCGGCGAAGAGCGTCGCGTTGATCGCCGATGCGGTGGCGAGCAGCGCCCCCACCGCGACTACCGCGAAGCCGGCGTTGCCGAGGACAGGGCGCGCCGCCTCCGCCACCGCCGTGTCGGCGTAGCGGACGAGCGCCTCCGGCGGCACGAGGCCGAGGACCGTGATCGCGAGCCCGACGTAGAGCAGCGTCACCAAGCCGATCGCCAGGTAGATCGCCCGGGGAATGGTCCTCTGCGGGTTGGCCACCGCCCCGGCCGCGTTGGCCATCATGCCATAGCCGGCGTACGCGAAGAACGTGAGCCCGACGCTGGCAATCAGCGTCCACGGGCTCCTGACCACGTGTTCCTGCAGGTGATGCGGCGTGCTCATCATCGTGTACGCACCGATGAAGAACAAGCCGGCCAGGATGGTGATCTTGATCGCCACCAGACCGACTTCCGCGCGGCCGACCGCCCCTGCTCCGACCGAGTTCACCAGCGCCAGCACCACCACGATCAGCGAACCGAACAAGCCATAGATCGCGACGTCGCCCTCCGGCACGAAGAGCTTCGTGGCGTAGGCGCCGAAGGTCTTGGCCACCATCGCGATCGTGATCGGGAGGGTGATCAGGTAGAGGAGCGAGAGCGTACCTGAGAGAATACCGCGCTTGCCAAACGCCTCTTCGAAGAAGCGGGTGATTCCGCCCGAGCTCGGATAGCGCGAACTCAGACGGGCGTAGGCATACCCGGAGAGCGTCGCCACCAGGCCGGCCAACGCGAACGAGAGCCACGTCTCCCGGCCGACGCGGATCGCCGCCTGGCCGAGGAGGGCGAAGATGCCCGCGCCGACCATCGAGCCGATGCCGAGCGCCGTGACCGACCAGATGCTCATCTGCGAGCGGCGGTCGCCTGTCTTCGCTTCGGTTGCCATGTGAGACCCCTGGCTGCGTGCCGGCGCCCGGGTAAGGTACCTCGCTTCGGGCGCGGGACAACCCATCGCGATTGGCCACCGGGCGGGCGGGCAGGCCGGTGAATGCCAAGATAGTTGTCGCATGCGCTTGGTTCCCTACATGCATGCGTTTGCTTGCTTCCCCAACCTCACCTGAAGGTTTCAGCTCGTCGCTTCCTCCTTCTCCAGGCTTTGCCTGGCGCACACCTGCGGAATTCAAACCACGACACAGGCCGCCGTGACGGCTGCGGCGCGGCCGGCGCCCCTGCGGGGACGCCGGCCGCACCCCGGATCACGCGGCGACCGCCGCCTCTGCGTCCGGCGCCTCTTCGTCCTCGCGCCCGAGCTGGCGGCGCTTCCAGAGGAAGTAGACCGCCGGGTAGACGAGCAACTCGAGGATGAAGCTGGTCACCAGGCCGCCCACCATCGGCGCGGCGATCCGCTTCATCACGTCGGCGCCGGTGCCGATCGACCACATGATCGGCAGGAGGCCGATCATCGCCGCGAGCACGGTCATCGCCTTCGGGCGCACGCGCTTCACCGCGCCGTGGACGATCGCCTCGACCAGGCCCGCCTCGTCCTTGAGCAGGCCCTTCTTCTTGTACTCGTCGTAAGAGAGGTCGAGGAAGAGCAGCATGAAGACGCCGGTCTCCGCGTCGAGACCCATCAGCGCGATCATCCCCACCCACACCGCGATCGAGACGTTGTAGTCGAGGAGATACAGGAGCCAGATCGCGCCGATGGCGGAGAACGGCACCGCCGCCATCACCAGGGCCGCCTTGAAGGTGGACTTGGTGTTCATGTAGAGCAGCGCGAAGATCAGCACCAGGGTGATCGGGATGATCAGCTTGAGCCGCTCGTTCACGCGCATCATGTTCTCGTACTGGCCGCTCCAGGTGAGGCTGTAGCCGGTGGGGAGGTCGACGCTCTTCGCCACCTCCGCCTTGGCCAACTTGACGAAGCTGCCCACGTCGGTCTTCGAGGTGTCGAAGTCGACGTAGACGTAGCCGGCGAGGAGGCCGTTCTCGTCGCGGATCATCGACGGGCCCTGGGCCAGCACCACGTCGGCGATCGCCTCCATGGGGATCTGTCCCTGGCCGTTGGGGAGCGGGAGGAGCACGCGCCGGAGCGAGTCGAGGTCCTCGCGGTAGTCCCGGGCGTAGCGAACGTTGACGCCGTACCGCTCCCGACCCTCGACGGTGGTGGTCTGGTTGTCGCCGCCGACGGCGGTCATCACCATCATGTTGGCCTGGTCGACGGTGAGGCCGTACCGCGCCAGTTGGTCGCGCTTCAGCACGAAGTCGAGGAACCAGCCGCCGGCGACCCGCTCGGCGAAGACGCTGCGCGCCCCGGGGACTTGGGCCACGGCGGCCTCGGTCTCCTTGGCCACCTTCTCGATCACCGCCAGGTCGGAGCCCAGGATCTTGATCCCCACCGGCGTGCGGATGCCGGTGGAGAGCATGTCGTTCCGGCCCTTGATCGGCATCGTCCAAGCGTTGGAGATGCCGGGGAGTTGGAGCGCAGCGTCCAGCTCGTGCTCCAGCTCCTCGTAGGTGATCCGGTCCCGCCAGAACGGCCGGAACACCGGCTTCAGCCACTCGGGCGCCCACGACGAGTACCAGCGTGGCGTCTCCCGCCACTCCGATTCGGGCTTCAGAAGGATGGTGGTCTCCATCATCGTGAAGGGCGCCGGGTCGGTGGAGGTGTCGGCGCGGCCGGCCTTGCCGAACACCCGGTCCACCTCGGGGAAGGTGCGGAGGAGCTTGTCCTGGACCTGGAGCGCCTTCTGGGCCTCGGCGACGCTCATCCCCGGCTCCACCGCCGAGGGCATGTAGAGGATCGAGCCCTCCCGGAGCGGCGGCATGTATTCATGGCCCAGGGCCAGATACACCGGCACCGCGGAGGCGACGAGGAGGACGCTGGCGGCGATGGTGGCCTTGGCGTGGCGCACCACGAACCGGCAGGGCCGCTCGTAGAGCCGGTGGAGGAGCCGGCTGATCGGGTGGCGCTCCTCGGAGTAGTACTTGCCGACCAGCGCGGTGTTGGCCAACCACGCCAGCGGCCGGGGCTTGAACCGATACGGCTCGACCCGCGCGAACAGCATCCGCATCGCCGGATCGAGGGTGATCGCCAGCACCGCGGCGATCGCCATCGCCAGGTTCTTCGACCAGGCGAGCGGCCGGAACAGCCGGCCCTCCTGGTCCACCAGGGTGAACACCGGGAGGAAGGCCACGGCGATCACCAGCAGCGAGAAGAAGACCCCGGGCCCGACCTCCATCAGCGCCTCGAGGCGGACCTTGTGGAACTCCTTCTCCCCGTGGCCGCCGGCGGCCTGCCAGTGGTGGATCTTGTTGTAGGCGTTCTCCACCTCGACGATGGCGCCGTCGACCAGCACGCCGATGGAGATGGCGATGCCGGCCAGCGACATCAGGTTGGCGTTCAGCCCCATCAGCCGCAGGAAGATGAAGGAGAGCGCCACCGACACCGGGATGGTGATGATCGGCACGATCGCCGAGGGGACGTGCCAGAGGAAGAGGAGGATGATCAGGGAGACGATGACGATCTCCTCGATCAGCTTGTGGGAGACCGTCTCGATCGCCTCGCCGATCAGCTCGGAGCGGTCGTAGGTGGTCACGATCTCGACGCCCTCGGGGAGCGACGGCTTCAGCTCCTCGAGCCGCTCCTTCAC
>JAEZJH010000065.1 GCA_023436385.1 Pseudomonadota bacterium | reverse complement strand
ATCTCGAGCTTGGTCTCGCCGGGGCCGCGGCCGCCGACGGTGCCGCCGGCGAGGCGCGAGAGGCCGGGATCGGCCCGGGTGAGCCGGGGCATCAGGTACTTGAGCTGCGCCAGCTCCACCTGCAGCTTGCCCTCGGCGCTCTGGGCCCGCTGGGCGAAGATGTCGAGGATCAGCTGGGTGCGGTCGAGGATCTTGAGGCTGGTCGCCTCCGCGATGTGCCGGGCCTGGGACGGGGAGAGGTCCTTGTCGAAGACGATCAGGTCCGCGTTGAGCTGCATCGAGCGGAGGACGATGTCCTCGAGCTTGCCGCCGCCGATCAGGTACTTCGGGTCGTGTTCCTTCCGCACCTGGACCGTGGCCTCGAGCACCTCGAGGCCGGCGGTGGCGGCCAGCTCCTTCAGCTCCGCCAGCGACGCCTCCGCCTTGGCCCGGCTCTCCCGCACCGCCACGCCGACCAGGATCGCCTTCTCGCCGGTGCCCTGCACCCGGGTGCGGGCGCTGGCGGCGAGCTGGTCCTCGAGGGCCTTGGTCTCCGCGCCGAAGTCGTAGGCCAGCTCGTGGACGCTCCGGGCGTCGTCCACGTGCCAGAGCTTGTTCTCCGGGTTCTCCGGGACCAGGTGGGCGAACTGCACCGCCCCCGGCAGCCCGTCGTCCGCGGCCTGGATCGCGCACACCACGTCCAGTCGGAGGAGGGCGAGGTCGGTGAGATCGTCCCGGGTGAGCGGCTCGCCGCGGAGGTGCGTGTGGACCAGCCGCAGGCCCCGGAGCCGGACCTGGCCGGCCCGGGCGCGACCGATGTCGGGCAGCTCGAGCTTGTGGGCGTCCCCGACGATCACGTGCTCGACCTCGCCCTTGCGGGAGAGGAGCACGCCGATCTGCCGGCCGGTTTCGCGGGAGAGCTCGGTGAGGTGCCGGGCCAGCTCCGGGCTGACGATCTCGTCGCTCCGGAGGCGCCGGCGGTAGGTGTTGCGCAGGCGCTGGGCCTGCGAGGGCTTGAGGCCGAGGGTGTTGCCGAAGAGGTCCTGGATGGTGCGTCCTCCGCGCAGCTGCTGCTGGCCGAATCCTTAACGAACGTGCCGCCCGAAGGAAAGGGCGACAGGCGGGAACCACGGGGGGAGGGAGTTCGTTCCCCGGGGATCTCCGGAAGCCATGGGCTCCCCGCGGCGCGCGAGGCCGTTCCAACCCGCACCACCGGCGGGCCCGCCTGTGGTAACGAAGCGGGCCCGGAATCGTCGGCTGTCCCGGCGGACGAGCGAGGCTGGAACGCCTGCCCATCACCCGACCGGCCGCTCGAATAATCGGCGGGCAGGCACCGTCGAAGCCGGCGAAAGACACCCTCGGAGGACGCAATGACCCGCCTGGCCCTGACCTTCCTGCTCGCGACGCTGGTCACCGGATGTGGGGTGCACGTTCGCGCCGGTGTTCCGGGGCCGGTCCCGCCGACTCCGCCGAGGGTGACGGCCCGCCGGGCGCCCACACCCGCGCCGGCCCGGCCCTCCACCACCCACACGCTCCGGGCCAAGGATCTCGAGGCGAGCTTCGTTCACGCCCGGGTGATCTACGCCGAGGAAGTGGTGGCCAGCACCGGCCGGGTCGGGCGGATCGAGTACTGGGGGGACGGCCATCGCGGCCAGGGCCGGGGCCACTCGAAGGGCCGCGGCCAGGGCCACGCCAAGCACGGCGACGGTCCGGACTTCCGCTGGGGCTCCCGGGACGTCTCGATGCCGGAGGTCCACGCCGACGTCATCTACGTGAAGGAGCTGCGCGCCCGCCACGTCGAGGCCCAGGTGATCGTCGCCAGGAACGTCCGCATCGGCCGCTGAGCTTCCGCCCGCCGAGGCGGTATCCGGGCCGGCTTCCGACATCGGGGCCGGCCCGTCGCGTTTCCAGCTCGCCCCGGCGGTGTCCTTTCGCCTTCCCCGCCGGCGTGAAATCCTCGGCCCATGGAACGCGCCGAGCTGGGCTCTTCGCGACGGTTGGTGGTGAAGATCGGCTCCGGGGTCCTGGCCCCGGACCGGCGCTTCGATCGCGCGCACCTCGGGGCCCTGGCCCGGGTGCTGGCGGCGGCGGCCCGGGACCGGGAGCTGATCGTCGTCTCCTCCGGCGCGATCGCCCTGGGCGTCGAACGCTTCGGCTGGAAGGCGAAGCCCCGCGATCTGCCGCGGAAGCAGGCGGCGGCGGCGGTGGGGCAGTCGCTCCTCCTCCGCGCGTGGGAGGAGGCCCTGGGCGAGGGCCGGCCGGTGGGCCAGGTGCTCCTCACCCACGATGTCCTCGCCGATCGCCAGCGGTTCCTCCACGCCCGGCACACCTTCCTCGCCCTCCTCGCCGAGGGCGCCGTCCCGGTGGTCAACGAGAACGACACGGTGGCGGTCGACGAGATCCGGGTCGGCGACAACGACTCGCTCGCCGCCCTGGTGGTGCAGCTGGTGGAGGCCGACCTCCTGGTGATCCTGAGCGACGTGGACGCCGTCTACTCGGCGGATCCACGCCGGGTGAAGGACGCCACCCCGCTCCGCCGGGTGGGCCGGGTGACGCCCGCCCTGGAGGCGGCGGCGGGCGGCGCCGGCAGCGCGGTGGGCACGGGCGGCATGGTCACCAAGCTCCGGGCGGCGAAGCGGTGCCTGCAGCTCGGTGTCCCCTGCGTGATCGCCTCCGGCCGCGATCCCGCCTCGCTCCCCCGGATCCTCGCCGGCGAGGAGGTGGGCACCTTCTTCGTGCCCGGCCCGGAGCGCCTCAAGGGCAAGCGCCGCTGGCTCGCCCACGTCTCGAAGCCCCGGGGCCTGGTGGGGATCGACGAGGGCGCGGAGCGGGCCCTGGTGGTCGGCAAGAAGAGCCTCCTCGCCAGCGGCGTTCGCGAGGTGGCCGGCGCCTTCCGCGTCGGCGACACCGTCGACATCGCCGCCCCCGACGGCCGGATCCTCGCCCGCGGCCTCGCCCGCTACGCCGCGGACGAGGTCCGCCGGATCGCCGGCCTCCGCTCCGCGGAGATCGAACGGGTCCTCGGCTACAAGGACTCCGACGAGGTGATCCACCGGGACGACCTGGTGCTGCTGTAAGGCGCCCCTCCCGGCGGCGGGCGAGGATCGGTTCCCCGGGCGCGCGCCGGTCGCGTCACACCCGCCGGACGGGACGGCCCTCGATGTAGCCCCGGTACCCCTCCGGCCGGAGCTGGAAGCGGAGTCCGTCGTCGTCGGCCCAGGCGAAGCCGTAGGTCTCCGGGCGGTAGGTGTTCATCACGTCCCAGAGCGTGGTGATCGCCTGCTCGAAGTCCTTGTCCTCGAAGGGCGGGCCCTGGAACACCAGCATCTGGCAGGCCGGGAGGTCGATCACCTCGAAGCCCTCGGGCACCGGGCCGGCGTAGTCGGCCGGGACCTCGACCCCCTGGACGTAGGTGGAGGTCCCCCGGGGGCGGAAGCGGTCGGGGAGCCAGAGGCCCAGCGGTTCCTGCAGGGCGCCCGGGATCGTCGCGAGCCGGTCCCAGACCTCGCAGCCGACCTCCTCGCAATATTCGAAATAATGGGTGGCCTGCGTGGCCCGCTTCAGGATCAGCTTGCGCGCCGGCCGCTCGAGGACCTGCACGAACACGGGGTGGGGAGTTGCCTGGTTCTTCGCCACGGGGGTCTCTCCTCGTTGCCTCCTCGCATACCAGTCCCGGAGCTGCGGAGGTTCGAACAGCTCGACGGTCGACCCGAGGCGGCGGAAGCGGCTCGGCGGCATGCCGAAGCTCCTGGCGAAGGCCCGGGTGAAGCCCTCGTGGGAGTCGAAGACGAAGTCGAAGGCCACGTCGATCACCTTGCACGGCGTCTCCCGGAGCCGCTCCGCCGCGGCGGAGAGCCGCCGCAGCCGGACGTACTCGAACGGCGCCTTGCCGGTGATCTCCTTGAACATCCGCGAGGCGTGCCACGGCGAGTAGCCCGCGGCCCGGGCCAGCGCCGAAAGCGTGATCGGCTCGCCGAGGCGCGCCTCGACGAATTCCTGCATCCGCTGGACGGCCTTGATCTGGTC
>JAEZJH010000033.1 GCA_023436385.1 Pseudomonadota bacterium | reverse complement strand
CGGAACCGGGTCAGGTAGATCACCGCGGCGATCCCGCCGATCACCGCCGCCTGCCCCAAACAGCCAACCACCTCGTCGGCGTCGTCGAGCCGGCCGTGGCCGTGGTCGTCGCGATGGACCGCCCGGGGCTCGGCGCTCCGGGCCGCCGGATCGGCGGCGACCCCGCCGTCGGCGCGCCAGGCCCCGACCCCGGGGGCACAGGCGGCCGCCAGGCTCGCGACGAGGAGGAGGCAGAGCAGGCGCACGAGCCCTCCGCAAGCTGCGCGGCCCGGTCCGGTGGTGGCCGGGTCACGCAGCTACGAGCACGAAACGAGCCCCACGCCGGGCGCGCGGATCGGCCGGCCGGGCGGGGTCGAGCGCCCAACGCTAGCCCCTGCCCTCCGCCGCCGTCGATGGTTCCGATGGGGCGGCGCCGCCCTTTCGCGGACCGGCGGCGGACGGTACCATGGTCGAGTGACCCTCCACCTGCTCCTCCCCCCAGCGCTGGGGCTCCCCCGTGCCACCGCCCGAGCCGAACTCCTCGAGGCCTCGCTCGCCAACCGACTGGGCCGTCCCGTCCGGGTCGAGGTAGCGCGGAGCTACCGCGATCTCGAGCGCGGCGTGCTCGCGCGGGGGGCGGACCTCGTCTGGGCTCCTCCGGTGCTCTGCGGCCGGGGGGAGGAGACGGCGCGGCTGGTCCTCCAGGCCATCCGCGGCGGCCGGACCACCTATCGGGCGGCGCTGGTCGGCCGGAAGGCCGACCGGCTCACCAGCGCCGATCTCGCCGGCAAGCGGGCCGCCTGGGTCGACTCCCAGTCGGCCGGAGGGTACCTGCTGCACCGGGCCTTCCTCCGCTCCGCGGGCCAGGATCCCGATCGCCTGCTGGGAGCCCAGCGCTTCGTGGGTAACTACCGCGACGCCCTCCTCGCCGTGATCTCCGGCCAGGCCGATGTCGCCCCGATCCTCGCGGGCGATGGCAGCGAGGAGGACGTCCGCACCGCCCTCGCCGATCAGATCGGCCCGGAGGCGCGGCTCCTCGAGCCGCTGGCGATCACCGGCGAGGCGCCCAACGACGGCCTGGTGTTCACCGCCCGGCTCACCCCCGAGGAGATCCGCGAGACCCTGGTCCGGCTCCTGCCGCTGGACGGGCCGGCCTCGGACTTCCTGCTCGATGTCTGCGAGGCCGACTCGTTCACCCTGGCCCGGCGCGGACTCTACCGGGCCTTCCTCGACCGCGTCGCGCCGGACGCGGACGCGTAGCGGGGCCGCCCCCCGCGGCGCGACGGGCTCGCGAGGCCGGTCGGAGATCGGCCCGCCCCGGGCTTGGCGCGAAAGGCGTTCTCCGCTCCGGTTCAGCGCGACAGGCTCGAGGCTCTCCCCGGGCTTCGCGGGAAAGGCCGGTTGGCTCCGCTCTTCGCCCCCGATGCGCCCCGGTTCACGGGTTCGCGCGGGTGCGGCTATTCACCGGTGAACGGGATCTCCCGCACCCCCGCCGTGCCGTTGCGGCGGCCCGGCGGCGGCCGGATCCTCGCCCCACACGCCAGCAGGAGGAGACGGATGCTCGAGAGAGACACCCTCGCGGGAAAGACCGCCCTCGTCACCGGCGGGGGCACCGGGATCGGCCTCGCCATCGCCAAGGAGTACGCGCGGCTCGGCGCCAACGTCGCCATCGCGTCCCGCAAGCCCGAGGTTCTCGAGCGGGCGACGAAGGAGATCGAGGCGGTGGGCGGAAGCGGCCAGGTGGCCTGGTTCCCCCTCGACGTCCGGCAGCCGGACGCCATCGAGCGCGCGGCGGTGGAGATCGCCGCACGCCTGGGGCCGGTGGACATCCTCGTCAACAACGCCGCCGGGAACTTCGTGGTGCCGGCCGCCGAGCTGTCGCCCCGGGGATGGCAGGCGGTGATCGACATTGTGCTCAACGGCACCTGGTTCTGCACCCACGCCTTCGGCAAGCGGATGATCGAGCGCGGTTCCGGCGGGACGATCCTCAACATCGTCGCCACCTACGCCTGGACCGGCGGCCCCGGGACCATCCACTCCGCGGCCGCGAAGGCCGGGGTGCTCTCGATGACCGAGACCCTGGCGGTGGAGTGGGCCACCCACGGGATCCGGGTGAACGCCATCGCCCCCGGGCCGATCGAGAGCACGGGCGGCGCCGACAAGCTGTGGGCGGCGCCGGAGATCGCGGAGTCGGTGCGGCGCACCGTCCCCCTGAACCGCTTCGGGAAGCCGGAGGAGGTGGCCTGGCTCGCCGGCTACCTGACCAGCGACTACGCCGCCTACGTCAACGGCGCCTGCCTGGTGATCGACGGCGGCGCCTGGCTGAACAAGGGGATGTTTGCCCTGCTTCCCACCTGACGCCTACGACGTCAGGTGGGAAGCAGCCGCCTTTGAATCTGTGGACCTGTGCCGTCAGGCACATGTCCATGAACGCCCGCCGGATCGCCCGGCCCGCGCCGCCGTGGTCCCACCCGCACCCGGGCCCTCCCCGCCCCCAAGGCGCCCCGGTATCCACGGTCGGCGTCGCGGTTCCACCCGCACCCCGGGGGCCTTACTCCCCCGCCAACATCGCCTTCACCACCGGGTAGTCGCGATCGTGGATCGCCCCGACCCGGACGCAGCGGAGCTGCCCCCGGGGATCGACCAGGGCGTGGATCGGCAGCGCCGCGTTCCGGTCGATGCCGAGGGAATCGAGGTACGGCCCCAGGTCGTCCTCGCCCCGGAGCCAGGTGACCGGGCCCGGGAGCCCGGAGGCGATCGCCTTCGCCAGCGCCGCCCCGTCCGCGGGCGCGTCGGCGCTGAGGAGCTCCAGGCGAAACGGCCGGCCCTCGCGGGCGAGGGCGTCGCGCCACTTGGCGAGGAGCGGCAGCTCATCGCGGCACGGCGTGCACCAGGTCGCCCAGAGGTTGACCCAGGTCCAGCCGCCGACCGCCGGCTCCGCCGGGCCCTTCACGCCCGGAGGCAGCGCCCGGAGCGGCGGCGCGGCGTACCGCTTCGCCCCCGGTCCGCTTGCCGGGAAGGACTTCTCGCAGAAGCTCCCGCCCGCCGGTGCCTCCGCCCGAACCGCCTCGAACCGCGCGGGGGCGGCCCCCGTCTTCGACGCGTCGTCGGTGCACCCGAACGCCGAAAGGAGGAGCCCCAGGGTGGCGAGGGACGAAAGACGAGACATGAAGGTGCTCCCCGGGGCCCAGCCCCTGGAACCAACAGTGGAAATGTATCGGCCTGGTATCACGACGACCCGGCCCCGAACCGGGACCGGGTCGTGTGGGCCTTCGACCCCGGCGCCGCGTCAGATCGCGCAATCGATCCAGGCGACGAAGGCGCTCCGGTTGATGTCCTTGATGGTGCACTCGCCCTCCCGCGACCGCTGCCAGGTGCAGAAGTCGTCGCCGAGCTGGGCGAAGCTCTCGCCGAGCCAGAGGAGGCCGACCTCCTTCTTCAGCTCGGGATCCCGGAAGGTCGCCTCGAGGTGCGCGAGCACGCCCTCCGCGCGCTTCCGCGACAGCTCCTCGTTGTAGGCCGCCGCGCCGTCGGGAGACGCCCGGGCCACCACGAAGAAGAAGCTGGCGCCCCGCTGATCCGCCCAGGCCTCCTCGATCTCCTTCCGGGCGCCCTCGTCGAGCTCCACCTGGTCGGGATCGAACTGGAGGATGTGAGCGCGGTTCGCCAGCGGGTGGAACAGGGCGTTGAAGTCGGCGTCGGAGAGCGCCGCCACCTTGCGGGCCTCCATCGGCTGGCAACCCCGGCCGCCGGTGGCGCCCTGGATCAGGCCGCAGGAACCGGCGACCCGGCGGATGATCGCCTTGAGCGCCGGCGTGCAGTAGCCGTCCTCGGCAGCCGCGGCCACCGCCACGCCGGAGGCGGCGCCGGCGTTCTCCTCGAGACGCCCCGCCGCGGCGGAGAGGGAGGTGACGACGAACACCGCCGGGAGCAGCAGGGCGGCCGCGCCGACGATCAGGTTCTTCAGGGTGGGGCTCATCGCGAGGCCTCCTTCGCCACCGGCGCCTCGTCCGGCGCGGCGGGAGCGGCGACGCCGCCGTCCAGCATCCGCGCCAGGGTGAACTCGAGGCCGAGGTCGGTGTCCTCGTCACAGAGACGGGTCTTGCCGACGAAGAGCTGCGGGGTGAGCACCGGGATGGCGTTGGCCACCGCCCAGCGCAGGCTCTTCACCAGCTTGTTCTTCACCTGCACGCCGCCCAGGCAGCCCTTCACCTCGGGGAACTCGCGCTCGAGGCGGGCCCGGACCAGGGCGTCGTCGGTGGCCGCCTCCGCCCGGATCTCCTCCTGGTGTGCGAAGGCGTAGGCGAGCACCGCCCGGGCCTTCTCGCCGGCGACGATCCGATCGGCGCCGTCCTTGGAGAGCGGACCGTTGCAGAGCACCGCCTCGCTGACCGCACAGGCGCCGGGGTGCAGGCGCTCCTTGATCATCCAGTTGCACGAGGAGTCGAGCGGGAACAGCACCGCCCGGACGTCGAGGCGCTCGCCGAGATCGCTGGCGAGGAGCCGCTTCTCCAGGGCCTTGCAGGAGGGGCAGAGGGGATCGACCACCTCGATCGCCGGCGTCTGCCCGGGGGTCGGCGCGATCGCCAACATGATCCCCGCGGGATCGTCGTCGTGGACCAGCTCGCCGCAGCCCTTCACCTCCGCGGTGGGCGCGGCCGCCACGTAGATCAGCGAGAGCACGACGACGAACGCCACGCCGCCGGCGATTCCCGTGGCCCACACGCCGCCGGCTCCGAGCTCGTCCGCCGGCGCGGCCCGGAGGTGGGCCCAGATCGCCGCGGCGAAGCCGCCGAAGCTCGCCACGTAGATGCCGACGCAGACCTTGCAGACGGCCTCGAGCTCGGCCATCGCCAGGTAGCCGTAGACGAGGCTGGTCAGCACCGGCAGGCCGAAGGCGGCAAGGAGGAAGAACGTCTCCGGGCGCGAGGCGCCGCCGCGCCAGAGCAGGGCGCCGGCCCGCCAGGCGAGGAACGCGAACACGGCCAGCGACCAGAGCGCGATGGGGAGGCCGCCCCACATCGACTGGCGGAAGAACGACGAGTAGGGGCTCAACATCACCGTGCGGCAGCCGCTCTCGCCGAGCTCGGTGCCGGCGCCGGGGATGAAGGAGCAGTGGATCGAGTGGACCTGGCGATCCAGGTGCTCGACGAAGTCGTGCGTGCTCACCGCCGAGAAGGCGATGCCGAGGAGGGCGAAGGCGAGCACGACGATCAGGGGTCCGTTCGCCGCCCGGGAAGGCCGGGGGGACGATCGGTGCTGGGGATCGACGTCCATGGAAGAACGCTCCGTGTCGGGCGGCCACGGGGCCGCCCGTCCGATCCCGATCCGTCCGGCGACGGCCGGCGCGGTCGGGATCCGCGCGCGTTTCTGGCGCGCTTGGCCCGTGGAAGAAGCGGCGCGGGGCCGCTCGGGCGCGCGCTTCATAGCGCTCCCGCCGCAGGAAGTCACACATCCGGGCATACGGCCGTGCCAGCGGTTGGAGAATCGCCCGTGGTTACGGGCATTTCGATGCCGCGCCGTGGACTTCTTCCCGCTTCCCTGCCTCCTTATCGTTTTTCGCGAGCGGGAGGCGGCGGCGTGCCGGGGACCTTTCGGCGATGGCAGCGGGAGCGGGAACGGGCGAGGGCCGCGCGCCGGGCCCGGGTGCGCACGCCCGAGGAGGAGCTGGAGCGGCGGGCGACGCGGTGGATGCT
>JAEZJH010000024.1 GCA_023436385.1 Pseudomonadota bacterium | reverse complement strand
CCGTAGTCGTCGACCCCGAGCGGCAGTCCGGGATCGCCCATGGGCGCGGGCTCGACCAGCGGCGGCGCGGGAATCGAGCCCCAGTCGTCGGGCGGCGGGGGTGCTACCTGGGCCAAGACCTCGAACGGGGCGACGATCGCCACAAGGAGCAGACCGGTGAACGCGATCCGCATGCAAGGACCCCCTGGCACCCGGGCGGCTGGGCGTGAAGGTCGCAAGCCTACCAGAAAGGGCGGGTGTCGCCAGGAATCGACAGCCGGCTCAGTCGGTCCCGTTTACCGCGACCGGCCGGCAGCCGGCGGCCCCGGATTGTCGGGCGGTTCCGGGGGCGCTACGATCGCCCGAACGCCGAACGGCCGAGCCGCAGGTCTGCGACCGGTCCCCGAAACCGCCGCGAAGCTCGATGAACCGCGTCCCCGTTCCGCTCCTCGCCACCCTGGCCCTCGCCACCTGCGGCGCCTCGCCGGCTCGCCCGGCGATCGATCCGGACGCGATGGCGGAGGCGAGCGGCGGGGTTCAGGTCGAGGGCTACGCCAGCGCCCGGGCCTATCTGCATTACCTCGAGGCGCGGCTGGCGGAGCACCGGGGCGACGCCGTTCGGGCCGTCGAGGAGATGCGGCTGGCTGCGGTCTACGACCCCCGGTCCGCCGACGTGCGCCTCGCCCTCGGCTGGCTCTACGCCCGGGCCGACGCCGTCGACAAGGCGGAGGCGGAGGCCCGGCGGGCCCTGGCCCTCGCGCCGGAGAACGCCGGCGCCCACCTGCTCCTCGGGAAGATCCACGCCTCCCGCCATCGCCGGGAACCGGCGCGGGCGGCCCTGGAAGCGGCGATCGCTCGGGCCCCGGCCGATCCCGAGGCCTATCTGGCGCTCCTCCAGCTCTACAGCGACCTGGGCGACGAACACGCCGCCCGGGCGGTGGCGGCGCGGCTCGCCCGGGCGATTCCGGAGGAGCCCGAGGGGTACCGGATCCTCGCCCGCGCCGCGCTTGATCGCGGCGATGTCGTCGCCGCGATCCGGGACCTGGGCCGGGCCGCGCAGCTGGAGCCGTGGGACTTCGAGTCGCGAATCCGCCTGGCAAACCTCCACGAATCGCTGGGCCGGCGGGATCGGGCCCTGGACGCCTACGAGGAGATCCTCGGGCTCGACCCCGATCACGAGGAGGCGCTCCTCGGCGCCGCCCGGCTCGCCCTCGTCCAGGGCGACGACGCTGTCGCCCGACACCACGTCGAGCGGTTGCTGGGCTCGGCACCCGACGGCTCCCGGGCCCGGAAACGGGCGGCGATCGCCTATGCGGCGGCGCGTCGCTACCGGGAGGCGCTGGCGCTCCTCGACGAGGCCACGCGCCTCTCCCCGGGCGATCCGGAGGTCGCCTTCCACCGCGGCTCGGTCCTCGAGGACGAGCGGCAGTTCGGGGCCGCGGCCCGGGCCTACCTGGAGATCCCCGCGGACGCCGCCGAGCTCTACGCGGTGGCTCGAGCCCGGGCCGCCGATCTCCTTTCCCGGGAACAGCGCCACCCGGAGGCGATCCGGCTCCTCGGGGAGGCGCTCCGGGAGCTGGCGGCGGGGAAGGGCGGGGCCTTCGGCGGCGAGGTTCACGCGCGGGTTCCGGACGGCTACCGCCGGGCCGGCGGGGTGGGCGAGGGGCTGCGGATCCTCGAGTCGGCGGCCGAGGTGAACCCGACCCCCGAACTGCTCCTCGCCCTGGCGCGGGCGCTCGAGGACGCGGGCCGGCCGCGGGAGGCGATCGCCCGGGCCCGGGCGGCCCACCGGCAGCGGCCGCATGACGAGCGGTACCGGATCGGCCTGGCCGCCACCCTGGAGCGAAACGGCGAGCTGGACGCCGCCGTCGCCCTGGTCCGGGAGGCCCTCGCCCGCAACCCCGACGACGCCGCGGCGCTCAACTTCCTCGGCTACGTCTGGGCCGACCGGGGAATCCGCCTCGACGAGGCCCGCGAGCTGCTGGAGCGGGCGGTAGCGCTCCGGCCCGACGACGGCGCCGTCCTCGACTCCCTGGGCTGGCTCCTGGTCCGGACCGGCGAGACGGAGCGGGCCCGGGCGCTCCTCGAGCGGGCCGACGCGCTCGAACCGGACGATCCGGTGATCCTCGATCACCTGGCGGAGGCCTACGCCCGGACCGGCCGGGACGCGGAGGCGGTGCGGGTGTGGAGCCGGGCCCTGGAGCTCCTCGAGGGCGATCCGATGCCCCGGATCCGCGCGGGGATCGAGGCCAAGCTCCGGCGGGCGGGCGCCCCCGGGAGCACGGCGGCCGGCGTGTCGCGGACGCCGCCGGTCCCGAAGTGAGCGAGGCGGGAAGGGCGAGGCCGAACGGAGCAGGCCCGGGTCCGGCGGCGGCGGGCCGGTTTGACTTCGCCGGTTCCCGTCATTAGCTTGCCGCCGCCTTGGATCCGAACGTCGCCCACCGGGACGGTTTCTTCGCCGCGAAGGACAACCTCCGGTTGTACTGGCAGTCCCTCGTGCCGGCGAAATCCCGGGCCGCGGTGGCGGTGATCCACGGCTATGGCGATCACTCCGGCCGCTACGGCCCGCTCTTCGAGGCGCTCCTGGGCCACGGCTACGAGGTCCACGCCCTCGACTACCGGGGCCACGGCCAGGCCGACGGCCGCCGCGGCCACTGCGACCACTTCTCCGACTACCTCGACGACCTGGGCCTCTTCCTCGATCGCGTCGAGCGCGCCGTTCCCGCCGGGCGGAAGCGCTTCGTCCTCGGCCACTCCCACGGCGCGCTGATCCTCGCCCGGTTCCTGGTCGAACGGCCGCGCCCGGTGGACGGGGCGATCTTCTGCTCGCCCTACCTGCGCCTCGCCCTCCGGCCCCCGCCGGTCAAGGTCTTCGCCGCCCGGCTGGTCGCCCGGTTCGCGCCCTGGGTTCCCTTCGAGACGGAGATCCGCATCGAGCAGCTGAGCCGGGATCCGGAGGTCCGGGAGGCGACCCGGCGGGATCCCCTCTACAACCGCACGGTGACCCCGGGCTGGTTCTTCGAGTCGCAGGCGGCGCAGGGGGAGGTGCTCCGGCGGGCCCACGAGATCGCAGTGCCCTCCCTGGTCCTCTCCGGCCTCGCCGACTCGATCGCCGATCCGGCGGAGATGCAGGCCTTCCACCGGAACCTGGGCGGCGACGACAAGGAGCTCCGGACCTACCCGGACGCCTACCACGAGCTGTTCAACGAGGTGGCGCCGGTCCGGCAGCAGGCGCTCTCCGACCTCGTCGCCTGGCTCGACCGGCGGGCTCCGGCGCCGGCCTAGGGCCGGTCCGGGATGCCGGCCGACCCCTCCCGGGCCCCGGAACGGCCCGCTCGGCCCCCGCGTTGACACCACCGGAACCCGGGGGCTACCCTCCGCGACCAAATTGGATTCTGAACTGTCGCGCCGCCCCGGGGGCGGAGGGACAGGAGATCGCGGAGGCGACGGATGGCGGGCCAGCCGGCCGGCATCATCGGCAAGGGAACGGTGGTCAAGGGGAGCCTCACCGGCGCCGGCGACGTGATCGTCGAGGGCCGGATCGAGGGGAGGGTGTTCCTCGAGGACGCGCTCCTGGTCGAGGCGGGAGGCCAGTGCCTCGCCGACGTCGAGGCGGCGGCGGTGACCGTCGGCGGCGAGGTGGTGGGCAACGTGGTCGCCGGCGAGCGGGTGCGGCTGGTGGCCGGGGCCCGGCTGCTCGGCGACATCCAGGCGCCCTCCGTGGTGATCGAGGACGGCTCGCGTTTCACCGGCACCATCGAGATGGAAGTCAAGCTTCCCGAGGGAATTTAGGCTCATGGCGAACACGGTCATCGGCAGCGGCATCGTCATCGACGGCGAGATCGGCACGGACGAGGAGCTGGTCGTCCGCGGCACCGTCAAGGGCAAGATCCAGGGCAAGGAAGCGGTGCTCGTCGACGCGAGCGCGGTCGTCGAGGCCGACATCGAGGCGAAGAGCGTCGAGGTCGCCGGCCAGGTGACGGGCAACGTGCACGCCACCGACCGCGTGGAGCTGAAGGCCGACTCCCATGTCGCCGGCGACATCCGCTCCAGCCGCATCCTCATCGCCGACGGCGCCTCGTTCCGCGGCAGCATCAACATGGACGTCGGGACGAAGCGCTAGGGGAGACGATGGCACAGCGAGAAAAGGAACTCGCCCCCGCCGAGTCGGTGATCGGCGAGGGGACGGCGATCGCCGGGCAGGTCTCCGGCGACGAGGACCTCCGGCTCCTGGGGCGCGTCGACGGCTCGATCGAGCTCTCCGGCGTGCTCCTGGTCGAGGCCAGCGGCATCGCCAAGGCCGACATCAAGGTCCGGGCGGCGGTGATCCACGGCGTGGTGGTGGGCAACATCGCCGCCGCCGAATCGGTGGAGCTGGCCCCGGGCTCCCGGGTGGTCGGCGACGTGGTCGCCCCCCGGGTGATCCTCGCCGAGGGCGCCGCCTACCGCGGCCGGATCGACATGGGCGATCTCGATCTGCCCAGGGCCGAGCTGGAGCGGGCGGTGCGGCCGGTCCAGGCG
>JAEZJH010000567.1 GCA_023436385.1 Pseudomonadota bacterium | reverse complement strand
TCGCCTCCGCGGCGGCGAGGCGCCCGCGGAGCTCCGCCAGCTCGCGGAAACCGTCATCGCGATCGGCAGCGGCGGGCACCGATCGGTCCGGAGGGACGTGGGCCCGGACCCCGTGGGCCGGCTCGGGCGGCAGCGGCCACGGCTCCGCTTCGGGCGCGCGGGCGGCCGGAGGCTCCGGAGCGGCGCGACTCCCGGCGCCGGCTTCGACGGGCCCGCCGAACGCCGCGATCAGCTCCAGCAGCCGCTTTCCCACCACGGAATCGAGCGCGTCGAACGCCACGTGCATCCCGGGCGTGCCCGGCCCGCCCGGCTCCACCCGGCGATCGACCCGGCCGCGGAGCGCCAGCGGCTCGTCCCAGCCCGGCGGGTGCAGCTCCACCTCCACCGCGGCGCCGGCGGCGAGGAGCTTCTCGCTCCTCACGAACAGGCCGCCGTCGGCGAGGTCGGGCAGGTACTGGGTGCGGAATTTGTGCGGGTCGACGACCCGGAGGACGATCCGCGGCGTCCGGGCGCGAGGCGTGGCGTTGCCTTCGACTTCCATCACGGTGTCCCCCGGGGACGAAGCCGCCATGATGCCATTTCGACGGGCGTTCGGTCCTCCCCTGGCGACGCCGAACCGGCACGCTCACCGCGAAGTGTCGGCTGCTCGGCGCTCCGCCGCCGCCCGCTCCGCCAGCCGGGCCCGGAGATAGCGCCCGGGCAACTCCCGGCCGACCAGCCGTCCGGCGAGGGCGCCGGCGTCCACCAGCCGCTCGAGGTCGACGCCGGAGCGGATCCCCAGGCCGTCGAGCAGGTAGACCAGATCCTCGGTGGCGAGGTTGCCCGAGGCGCCCGGCGCGTAAGGGCAGCCGCCCAGCCCGCCGATCGAGGCGTCGAAGGTGGCGATCCCCAGGCCCAGCCCGACCAGCACGTTGGCGAGGGCCGTGCCCCGGGTGTCGTGGAAGTGGAGCGCCAGCCGCGCGGCGGGGATCCGCTCGAGCATCAGCCCGACGATTCGTTCGGTCTGCAGCGGCGTGCCGACGCCGATGGTGTCGCCCAGGGACAGCTCGTCGCAGCCCATCGCCAGGAGCCGCTCCGCCACCTCGCGGGCCGCCCGGGGATCGACGGCGCCCTCGTACGGACAACCCCAGACCGTGGAGACGTAGCCCCGGACCCGGACCCCGGCGGACCGGGCGCGCGCGACCACGCCCTCGTACGCCGTCAACGACGCGGCGATCGAGCGGTTGGTGTTCTTCCGGTTGTGGGTCTCGGAGGCGGAGAGGAAGACCGCCACCTCGTCGATCCCGGCGGCGAGCGCGGCCTCGAGACCCTTCTCGTTGGGCACGAGGGCGGTGTAGCGGACGCCGGGGCGCCGGGGCGCGCGGACGGCGACCTCCGCCGCGTCGGCGAGCGCCGGGATCCACTTCGGCGCGACGAACGAGGTCAGCTCGACGCGGGCGAGGCCCGCCGAGAGGAGGGCCTCGACCAGCGCGAGCTTGCCGGCAGTGGGGACGAAGACGGCCTCGTTCTGCAGGCCGTCCCTCGGCCCGACCTCGTGGACCCGGACCTCCGCCGGCAGCCGTTCGAGCATGCCGGGAAGGTAGGGCGGCGAGCGCCGGCCATCAAGCAGGGCTCCGGGACCTGGCCAGGAGAGAACGGCCGGGTCCGGGAGCGGGCGCGGTAACGGCTTAGGCCGCCTCGGTCCGCGGCTGGACGTGCTCGCGGATCCAGGCCACCACGGTCTGGGTCGAGGTGCCGGGCTGGAAGATCGCCTTCAGCCCCGCCGCCTGGAGCTTGGGGATGTCGTCGTTCGGGATGATCCCGCCGCCGAAGCAGACGATGTCCGCCGCGTTCTGGGCCTTGAGCTGCTCGACCACCGCCGGCATCAGGGTCATGTGGGCGCCCGACATGATCGACATGCCGACCGCGTCCACGTCCTCCTGGATCGCCGCGCTGGCGATCATCTCCGGCGTCTGGTGCAGGCCGGTGTAGATCACCTCGAAGCCGGCATCCCGGAGCGCCCGGGCGATGATCTTGGCGCCGCGGTCGTGGCCGTCGAGGCCCGGCTTGGCGACGAGGATGCGAATCTTGCGTGCTTCCGCCATGGTGTCTCGTCCTCCGCTCGTTTCGAGCGAACCCTTCCCCCGGTTGGCGGCGGCAGATTAGCCGCACCGCGCCCACTTGGCCACCGCGATGTGGCCGTTCCCGCTCCGCCCGGCCCCGCCGACCTCCCCGCCGCCGCCCAGGGCGACGCGCGCTTCCGCCCGCGTCGGAAAACCCGCAGCCCGTTAGTAGCTGCCGGTCTCCCGGAAGGTCCCGAACACCTTCCGGAACACGTCGCAGACCTCCCCGAGGGTGGCGTAGGCCTTCACCGCCTCGAGGACCGGGGGCATGAGGTTCGAGCCGTCGCGGCAGGCCGCCTCCACCGCGGCCAGCGCCGCCCGATGGCGCTCCGGGTCCCGGGTGCGGCGCACCTCCTCGAGCCGGGCGATCTGCTCCCGGGCCAGGCCGTCGTCGATCTTGAGGAGCGGGATGTCCGTCTCCTGGTCGGTGCGGAAGGCGTTCACCCCGACGATCTTCCGGTCCCCGACCTCCACCTCCCGCTGGTACCGGAAGGCGCTCTCGGCGATCTCGCGCTGCGGGTAACCCTCCTCCACCGCCTGCACGATCCCGCCCAACTCCTCGATCCGCTCGAGGTAGGCCAGCGCCCGCCGCTCGAGCTCGTCGGTGAGGTATTCCACGTAATAGGAGCCGCCCAGCGGATCGACGACGCGATCGGCGCCGGACTCGTGGGCGATGAGCTGCTGGGTGCGCAGCGCGATTGTCACCGCCTCCTCGGTGGGCAGCGCGTAGGTCTCGTCGAGCGAGTTGGTGTGGAGCGACTGGGTCCCGCCGCACACCGCCGCGAAGGCCTGGAGCGCGGTGCGGGCCACGTTGTTGTAGGGCTGCTGTGCGGTGAGGGAGACGCCGGCGGTCTGGGCGTGGGTGCGGAGGAGCCAGGAGCGCGGGTCCTTGGCGCCGAAGCGATCGCGCATCAGGCGCGCCCAGATCCGGCGGGCGGCGCGGAACTTCGCCACCTCCTCGAAGAAGTCGTTGTGCACGTCCCAGAAGAAGGAGAGCCGGCCGGCGAAGGAGTCGATGTCCATCCCGCGGGCGAGGCACTCCTCGACGTAGCCGACGCCGTCCGCCAGGGTAAAGGCGAGCTCCTGCACCGCCGTCGCCCCCGCCTCGCGGATGTGGTAGCCGCTGATGGAGATCGGGTTCCAGCGCGGCATGTGCTCCGCGCACCACTCGATCATGTCGACGCAGATCCGCACTGCCGGCCGCGGCGGGACGATGAACTCCTTCTGCGCGATGTACTCCTTGAGGATGTCCGCCTGGATCGTGCCGCCCAGCTGCTCCGGCCCGATCCCCTGCTTCTCCGCCACCGCCACGTAGCAGGCGAGCGCGTAGATGGCGCTGGCGTTGATGGTCATCGAGGTGGTCACCCGGTCGAGCGGGATCCCCTCGAAGAGGATCTCGAAGTCGGCGAGCGACGAGACCGCCACGCCCTCCTTGCCCACCTCGCCCAGGCTCATCGGGTGGTCGGCGTCGTAGCCCATCAGCGCCGGCATGTCGAAGGCGGTGGAGAGCCCGCTGACGCCGTGGGCGAGGAGGTACTGGAAGCGGCGGTTGGTGTCGTGCGGGGTGCCGAAGCCGGCGAACTGCCGCATCGTCCAGAGGCGGCCCCGGTACATCGTCGGCTGCACGCCGCGGGTGAAGGGGAAGCGGCCCGGGAAGTTCAGGTCGGCGAGGTAGTTCTCCGCACCGCGGTCGGCCGGCGAGAGGACGTCGGGAACCGGGATCCCGGAGTCGGTCCGGAACTCGCTCCGCCGGAGCGGCAGCTTCGCCAGCGATTCGGCCAGCTCGCGCTCCCGCCAGTCCCGCTCCTCCGCCCGGATCCGCTCGACGGGATCGAGCGCCGGCGCGGGAGTCCTCGCGGAGCGCGGCGCCCGCGGCGTCCGGGTCGCCTTGGTCTTGGTC
>JAEZJH010000433.1 GCA_023436385.1 Pseudomonadota bacterium | reverse complement strand
CCTTGGCGTCGTAGTCGGAGAGCCCGAGCCCGGCGACGAACCGCTTCGCCTTCTCCCGCGGCAGCTCGGGGAGCGTGTCCCGGATCTCGCCGATCCACGCCTCCGCCACCCACAGCGGCTGGAGGTCCGGCTCCGGGAAGTAGCGGTAGTCGTGGGCCTCTTCCTTCGACCGCATCGCCCGGGTGACGCCGGTGTCGTGGTCGAAGAGCCGGGTCTCGGTGATCACCGTGCCGCCCGACTCCCAGACCTCGGCCTGCCGCGCGATCTCGTACTCGATCGCCTGCTTCACGAAGCGGAAGGAGTTGATGTTCTTCAGCTCCACCCGGTTCCGAAAGGCGGTCTCGCCCCTCTTCCGCACGGAGACGTTGGCATCGCAGCGGAACGAGCCCTCCTCGAGGTTCCCGTCGTTGACGCCGAGATACACCAGGATGTCCCGGAGCGACTTCAGGTACTCGACCGCCTCGTCGCTGGAGCGGAGATCCGGCTCGCCGACGATCTCGATCAGCGGCACGCCGGCCCGGTTCAGGTCCACCCGCGAGGCGCCGCCCTCGGGATCGTGGGTGTTCTTCCCGGCGTCCTCCTCCATGTGGATCCGGGTGATCCCCACCCGCTTCTCGCCGGCCGGCGTGTCGATGACGAGCTGCCCGCGCTCGCATAGAGGCTTCTCGTACTGGCTGATCTGGTAGCCCTTGGGCAGGTCCGGGTAGAAGTAGTTCTTCCGGGCGAAGACGCTCTCCCGGTGGATCTCGCAGCGGAGCCCGAGCCCGGCGCGGATCGCGAACTCCACCACCCGGCGGTTCAAAACCGGCAGCACGCCGGGCATCCCCAGGCACACGGGGCAGGTCTGGGTGTTGGGCGGCGCGCCGAAGGTGGTGGCGCAGCCGCAGAAGATCTTCGTGTCGGTGAGGAGCTGGGCGTGGACTTCGAGGCCGATCACCGGCTCCCAATCGGCGACGCTCATACCGCCACCTCCTTCGGCGCCTTGAGGTGCCAGTCGGTCGCCGCCTGGTAGGCGAAGGCGGCGCGGAAGATCGAGGCCTCGTCGAGCGCCTTGCCGAGGAGCTGGAGCCCGATCGGCAGCCCGCCGGCGGTCAAACCGCAGGGGATGCTCATCCCGGGGAGCCCGGCCAGCGGCGCGGTGAGGGTGAAGACATCGGCGAGGTACATCGACACCGGGTCGTCGGTGCGCTCGCCGAGCCGGAACGCCGGCACCGGCGAGGTGGGCGTGACGATCGCGTCGCAGCGCTCGAAGGCCCGCTCGAAGTCACGGCGGATCAGCGTCCGCACCTTCTGGGCCCGGAGGTAGTAGGCGTCGTAGTAGCCGGAGGAGAGGGCGTAGGTGCCGATCATGATCCGGCGCTTCACCTCCGGCCCGAAGCCCGCCGACCGGGTCCGGGCGTACATCTCCGCCAGGCCGCCGGTGGAGCGATCGCTCATCCCGTAGCGCACGCCGTCGTAGCGGGCCAGGTTGGACGAGGCCTCCGCCGGCGCCAGGATGTAGTAGGTGGCGAGCCCGTACTCGGTGTGCGGGAGCGAGACCTCCACCAGCTCCGCGCCCAGGTTCTCGAGCTGCTTCATCGCCGCCTTCACCGCCCGCTCGACCTCCGGGTCGAGGCCGGCGACGAAGTACTCCTTGGGGACGCCGAGGCGCATGCCCTTGACGCTGGCGCCGTCGGCCGCCGCCGCCCAGTCCGGCACCGGGGCCTCGAGCGAGGTCGAGTCGCAGGGGTCGTGGCCGGCGATCGCCCCCAGGATCAGCGCCACGTCCTCCGCGCTCTTCGCCAGCGGCCCGACCTGGTCGAGCGAGGAGGCGAAGGCGATCACGCCGTAGCGGGAGCAGCGGCCGTAGGTGGGCTTCATCCCGCTCACGCCGCAGAGGGCGGCGGGCTGCCGGATCGAGCCGCCGGTGTCGGTGCCGAGGGTGCCGAAGCACATCCGCGCCGCCACCGCCGCGGCGCTGCCGCCCGACGAGCCGCCCGGGGCGCGGGTCACGTCCCAGGGGTTCTTGCAGGGGCCGAAGGCGGAGTTCTCGTTGGACGAGCCCATCGCGAACTCGTCCATGTTGAGCTTGCCGAGGAGCACCGCGCCCGCCGCCCGGAGCCGGGCGACATGGGTCGAGTCGTAGGGCGGGACGAAGCCCTCGAGGATCTTCGAGCCGCAGGTGGTGGGAATCCCCTTGGTGCAGAAGATGTCCTTCAGCGCCAGGGGCACGCCGTCCAGCGGACCGAAGGAATCGCCGTGGGCCCGGCGCTGGTCCGAGGCCCGGGCAGCGGCCAGGGCCCCCTCCTCGTCGACGTGGAGGAAGGCGTGGATCTCGCCGTCGAGGGCGGCGATCCGGTCGAGGCAGGCCCGGGTGACGTCGACGGAGGAGAGCTCCTTGTCGGCGAGGCGCCGGGCCAACTGGGCGAGGGTGAGGTCGGTGGGCTTCACTCGAGGATCCTCGGCACGGCGATGAAGCCGTCGACCGTCGCCGGGGCGTTGGCGACCGCCGCCTCGGCCGGGAGCGACGCGTGCGGCCGGTCCTCCCGGAGCGGCGTCGACGTCACCTCGACGGCGTGGGTAGTGGGGGGAACGGACGACACGTCGAGCTCTTGCAGCTTCTCGACGTGGGCGAGGATCGACGAGAGCTGCGTCTGCAGCCGCTCCGTCTCCTCGCCGGTGAGGGCGAGCCGGGCCAGCTTGGCCACGTGCTCGACCTGCTCCTTGGAAAGGGCCATCGTTACCTCGCTTCTCCCCCATCACGCCGACGGGCGGATCGGACCCTGGTCCGTCCGCC
>JAEZJH010000478.1 GCA_023436385.1 Pseudomonadota bacterium | reverse complement strand
AGCACATGCCATACAACGAGGCGTTCAAGGCCAATGTCGTTCGCAAGCTGACCGGGCCCTCGGCCGTATCGGCCAATGCCCTGGCAAAGGAGCTGGGGGTCCACCAGTCGACCCTCTCGCGCTGGCTTCGGGAGGCAAGTAGCCTCCCGAAGATGAGCGACGAGAAGAAGGATCCGAAGAAGGTCCAGGCCCCCGCCCAGTGGTCGATCGAGGAGAAGCTCCGGGTGGTGGTCGGCGCCGCTGGACTGACAGGGAATTCGGCCAACACCTCCCTGGATCACTTCTTCGTCCGCGGAGCCGCCGGCTCGTCTTCGAGCACGTAGCGCAGTCGGCGGCCATCCCGCGTGAGTTCCCGGGCGTTTAGCGTCCGGCACGCTGCGGCCAGTGCCGATGTGACCGGGGGATCGCGGTCGTTCCGGTAGAAGACGACCTTCTCCTCGTCCCGGCGCCTCTCCCGGCGGCCCTTGAGCGAGAACACCCGGGCGACGAAGCTCTGCGGGGTGAGCTTGAGTTTTGAGACGTACTCCGCGCTCGCATACATGATGAGCTGCGTGCCGGTGAGCTTGGCGGCCGTGAGGATGCTGTCCTGGGCAACGTCCAGTTGCCGGATTCGCCGCATCGGTTCGAGCTTGTCGATCCTGGCCCCCGCCTTGGCGATGTCGGCATCCACCTTGGCGATCGCGGCCCGCACGCGTTCGACATCGGCCTGCGCCGTGCAGTAGACCCGCTCGGCGGCCTCCGCCTCGACGAGACGGAGGTGGTGATCCGCTGCGGCGGTGGCGAACGCCTTGGTGTGCATGCGGTTTGCCGCGACGAGCGCGTCGAGCCGTCCGCGCCGCGTGGCGAGGGTAGCCTTCGCCTTCTCGTGGGCGTGGCGGGCCGCGCCCGCGGTGGCCTCGAGGGTCTTGCCCTCCTCGGCGAGCGCGCGGCGCTTCTCCTCGAGCGGTCCCAGCCGCGCCCGGAGCTTCTCGCATTCCGTGACCACCGCTACGTTGGCGACCATCCGCGAGCAGTTGCCGCGGTGCTGGTCGAGCTTGAGCGCGCCGGCCTGCTTGAACCAGTTCTCCTGGATGGGCCAGCGGGCGAAGTAGAGATCGGCGAGGTCGCGGCCCTCGATCCCCTCGGCGAGGCCGGTGGTGAGCAACACGATGTCGGCCTCGCGGTGCTCGCGGCGGATCAGGAGGGCGCCCACCTCGAGCTCACGCCCAGTGCTCCGGTGGCGGAGGACCGCCTGGGCGATCCGCAACTCGTCGTTGTCGAGGTACGGCCGGTAATACGAGCCGCGGGCGTACGTGAGTTCGAGATCCGGCGCCCGCGACGGCTTGAGCGGAGTCACGATCACCCGCCGCTCCTTCGCGAAGGCGGCGAGGATGTCGAAGGTGCTGCCCTCGGAGTCGATCACCACCGCGCGGCGAATCCCGTCGCCGAGCACGGCCTCTGCCCGCTTCACGAGGGCCGGCAACTGGGGCGCCAGCGGGGCCGAGCCACTCTGCCTCCCCACCACGAGCGGCGTTCCCGCCCCGGTGTGCACGTACGTCGTGGTGATCGCCGGCATGATCCGGTTGAGGTGCGAGACCTTCGCCGCCTTGGTGAGGAAGTCGGTCCACACCTCCTTAGCGTGGTTGTCGACGTAGAGCGCGGCCATCGCGCCGCCCCGGCCGGTCCGCACGCCCACCTCGTGCCAGCACCGGCCGGCCGCATCGAGCAGGCGCTGGCCGGCATCCGCGATCGCGAGGGCAGACGTGAACTTCGCGAGCGTCGAGGGCATGTATGCGAGCGGCGTCAACGTCCCGAGACCGGCGGCCTCTGCGGAACGCAGACCGTCCCGGCCCTTGGTCCGGCTCACGATCGGCTCGAACACCAGCATCCGGAGCCTCGCCTCGATCGTCGTTTCGCGCTCGTGGACGAAGCGGGCCCACGAGGGGACACGACCCTCAGCCTTCTCGGCCGCGGTGCGGAGGTAGGAGGCGACATCCTCCCCGGGTTTTCTGCGGCGCCGGCGGTTGTACTCCTTCGTGAACATCCCGCGCGCGTCGCGGTGTCCGGTATCTCGGGATGGCTCGAGGCCCTCCGAGGCCGCCTTCGCCTCCTCCGCGATCGCCGACACCTCTCGGGCGAGCGCCGCGATGCCGCCGGTCTCCAGCTCCGCCGCGAGCAGCAGTTCGCCGCCGGCGAACGGCAGGTCGACGATCTCCTCCTCGGCCCGCCGCTTCTTCTCCTCGCGCTTCACGATCGCCCCCGCTCTCGCGAGTTCCTTGCGGATGGTCGCAGGAGACGGCAGCGGTCCGATACCCCGGTCCAGCAGGACGGGTAGTACGGCGGCGAGGTCGACCGAGGGGTCCACGGCCGCCACCTCTTCGGCGATGTTCCGGGCGACCCGCCGCGATGCACCTGGTTCGCGAGGGAGGCGCGTATCGAAGAGCCCCTCGAAGCCGAGGTCGCGGTAGCGCGGCAGGCGGCGCGTGGCCCAGCTCCGCTTCGAGCGCGGAAGCACCCGGTCGATCGAGTCGTTCTGCGAGCAGCCCCGGTTCATCTCGGCGATCACCGCGTCGAGCAGGCGCTGCGCCTCTCGGGCGCCCGCGACACGCTTATCCCACACGGTGTCGGATACACGCGACCGGAGCACGATCAGGGCGGGGCTGGAGGGTACGTACATCCCGAGGTGTAGATCACGGAAGCGATCGGCGGGCAAGGCCCGGTCCGGCGTGGATCACTTCTTCCCCGGATCATCCAAGCGACGGGGCGCTTCCGACCAGCATCAACTCAAGAGCTGGCCGAAGTGCCTGACTGAAGGACGAGGAACTCGGCGAGTTCCTCCGCCGGGAGGGCATTCACAAGGCCCAACTCGACGAGTGGCGGGCGGCCGCCGCAGTGGGCTTCGAGAAGCCCAAGAAGGAGGCGA
>JAEZJH010000442.1 GCA_023436385.1 Pseudomonadota bacterium | reverse complement strand
GTCTCGATCTCCTGGAGCGACATCCGCTCCTTGATCGCCCGCTCCATGCGCACCAGGCCGATGCGGTACTGGTTCTCGAGCAGCTCGCCGACCGCGCGGACGCGCCGGTTGCCGAGGTGGTCGATGTCGTCGATGTTGCCCTTGCCGTTCTTCAGGTCGAGGAGGACCCGGATCGTCTCCAGGATGTCCCGCTTGGTGAGCACCGGGGTCTCGAGGGACTCCCGCTGCTCCTCGGGCACCCCGTCGTGGAGCCGGTAGTTCAGCTTCAGCCGGCCGACGCGGGAGAGGTCGTAGCGCTCGGCGTTGAAGAACAGGTTGTTGAAGAGCGTGGTCGCCGTCTCGACGGTGGGCGGATCGCCGGGCCGGAGGCGCCGGTAGATCTCCATGATCGCGTCTTCGGGCGTGGCGATCTTGTCGAGGAGCAGCGTGTTCCGGAGGAAGGGGCCGACGTTCAGGTTGTCGATGAAGAGGACCTTGAACTCGGTGACGCCGCGCTTCTTCAGCTCGTCGACCTTCTCTTCGGTGACCTCCTCGTTGACCTCGAGGATCACCTCGCCCGTCGACTCGTCGACCACGTCGTGGGCGCAGACCTTGGTCCAGAGCTCGTCGGGATCGAGCGGCAGGCGCTTGATCTTGGCCGCGTCGATCTTCTTGATCGCGCCGGAGGTGTACTTCCGGTTCTTCTTGACGATCACCTCGTTCGTCTTCGGGTTGATGATGTCGTGGGTGGCCCGCTGCCCGCGCAGCAGCTCCAGTTCCACCGACTTCTCGAACCCTTCCTTGTCCAGGTAGACGGTCTCGGTGTCGTAGAAGTAGTTGAGCATCTCCTCCGCGGTGCCCCGCCACTCGATCGGGTTCCGCTTGGCGGTATCGGGGACGCCGCCCAGGGCCCGGAGGAGGACCGTCGCCGGCATCTTCCGCCGCCGGTCGATGCGGACGTAGAGGATGTCCTTGTGGTCGAACTCGAAGTCGAGCCACGAGCCGCGGTAAGGGATCACCCGGGCGTTGTAGAGCAGCTTGCCGGAGGAGTGGCTCTTGCCCTTGTCGTGATCGAAGAAGGCACCCGGCGAACGGTGGAGCTGCGAGACGACCACGCGCTCCGTCCCGTTGATGATGAACGTGCCGTTCTCCGTCATCAGCGGGATCTCGCCGAAGTAGACCTCCTGCTCCTTCACGTCGCGGATCGAGACCGCGCCCGTCTCCTCGTCCTTGTCCCAGACGACGAGCCGGACCACGACCTTGATCGGCGCGGAATAGGTCATACCCCGCTGGTGACACTCGTCGACGTCGTACTTCGGCTTCTCGAGGTGGTACGAGACGAACTCGAGGCTGGAGGTCTCGTTGAAGTCCTTGATCGGGAAGACCGACTTGAAGACGCCCTGCAGGCCCACGTCCTCCCGCTTGTCCGCGGAAACGTCCAGCTGGAGGAATTGGTCGTAGCTGTGCTTCTGGATGTCGATGAGGTTGGGGATGTCGATGATCTTCTGGATCTTCGCGAACGACTTGCGGACCCGGAAGTTGTTCTGGACCGTCGGCGCCATCTAGCGATCGCTCCCCTGGCGGGCCGCCACCCGCCTCGGCTGTCGTGTGGGCCCCGTCGCGGATACCCCCGCCGCGACGGTTTTGAAACAACGTACAACGGCGGTGGCACGGGCGGATCTTCCCCGCCGGCGCCACCGCGTCGTTTCTGCTCAAGTCGCCGGATTGAACCGGATCACTTGATCTCGACCGTCGCACCGGCGGCGGTCAGCACTTCCTTGATCTTGTTCGCCTCGTCCTTCGAGACGTTCTCCTTCACCGTCTTGGGCGCGCCCTCGACGAGATCCTTGGCCTCCTTGAGGCCGAGGCCCGTGATCGTCCGGATCTCCTTGATCACGTTAATCTTCTTGTCGCCGGCGGCAGCCAGGATGACGTTGAACTCCGTCTTCTCGGCGGCCGGAGCAGCGGCGGCACCAGCGGCCGGCGCGGCGGCAACCGCCACCGGAGCGGCGGCCGAGACGCCCCACTTCTCCTCGAGGGACTTCACCAGCTGCGCAGCCTCCATCACCGTAAGACCGGAGAGCTGCTCGACGATCGCGTTCAGATCAGCCATTTCTCGATTCCTTATCCTGTCGCTCCCAGAGGACGCCTTGCGTCCCGGAGCGCCAACGGTTCCCAAAAAGTCCGACTACGCCTTCTCCAGCTGCTCGCGATGAGCATCGATCGCCCGGGCGAGCTGCTGCCCCGGGGTCGCGAGGAGACGCACGAGCTTGCTCGCCGGGGCGGCAATCACCCCGCACAGCATGCCGCGGAGCTCGTTGAGCCCCGGCATCTTGGCGAGCGCCTCGATCCCCTGGGCGTCGAGCTTCTGCCCCTCGACGACGGCGGACTTCAGGACGAACTTGTCGGCCCGGTCCTTGGCGAACTCGGTCAGCACCTTGGCAGGCGTGACCGGATCCTCGCCGAGCACCAGCACGACGGGCCCCTTGAAGCCGTCGGCGATCTGCTCCAGAGACGTGCCCTGAGCGGCACGCTTCGCGAGCGTGTTCTTGACCACCTTGTACGTGACCTTGTTTTCGCGGCACTTCTTGCGAATGTCGGTCGCGGTGGCGACGTCGAGCCCCTTGTACTCCGCGATGATGGCGACCGTGGCGGTCTTCATCTTCGCGTTGAGCTCGGCGATCGCCTGCTCCTTCTGCGCGCGATCCACTTGGCCTTCACCTCCTTCCACTACGGGTCTCTGGCCAAGGCGCAGCTAGGGCAGGCGGAAGGTGCTGCGGACTTCCGGTCCCGTTCTGGGCAGGCATCGGGGTTCACCCGAGGCTTAGGTCCGTTTCTCTCCGCGGTCCGACCGCCGGGAGGCGGTTCGCACCGGTTGACGCGAAGAGGAGTGAGCGGACGCCTGCTGTCTTTGACCAGGCAAACGACGCGGGCGGGCTTTACCCCTCCCGCGCCCAAAATGCAAGCGGCGGCAATCTTGCCACCGCTCCATGAC
>JAEZJH010000437.1 GCA_023436385.1 Pseudomonadota bacterium | reverse complement strand
TTCATCGCCGGCGTCGACGGGCCAACGGGCCGACGGGCCCCCGGCGCGCCGGGGGCCCGGATGGAGCGGACCCCCTTAGTAGTCCATGTCCCCCATCTCATCCATCGGACCGGGGACCGCGGGCGCCTTCTTCACCGGCTTCTCCGCGATCATCGCCTCGGTGGTGAGGAGCAACGAGGCGACGGAGGCCGCGTTCTGCAGGGCGGTCCGCTCGACCTTGGTGGGGTCGATCACCCCTGCCTTCTCCAGGTCCTCGAAGGTGTCGGTGGCCGCGTTGAAGCCGAAGCCCCCGTTGCCGCCGCGGACCTTCTCGATCACCACCGCGCCCTCCCAACCGGCGTTCTGGGCGATCCGGCGGGCGGGCTCCTCGAGGGCCCGGCGGATGATCGCGACGCCGTGCTGCTGCTCCCCGCCGAGTTCCAGCTTCTCGAGCGCCGGCAGGCAGCGGAGGTAGGCGACGCCGCCGCCGGGAACGATGCCCTCCTCGACCGCGGCGCGGGTGGCGTGGAGCGCGTCCTCGACCCGGGCCTTCTTCTCCTTCATCTCCGTCTCGGTGGTGGCGCCCACCTGGACCACCGCGACGCCGCCGACGAGCTTGGCCAGCCGCTCCTGGAGCTTCTCGCGGTCGTAGTCGGAGGTGGTCTCCTCGACCTGCGCGCGGATCTGCTTGATCCGGCCCTCGATGTCGGCCTTGCTGCCGGCGCCGTCGACGATGGTGGTGTTGTCCTTGTCGATGGTGACGCGCTTGGCCCGGCCCAGGTCGTTCAGCGTGACCTGCTCGAGCTTCATCCCCAGCTCCTCGGCGATCACCTGGCCGCCGGTGAGGATGGCGATGTCCTTGAGCATCTCCTTGCGACGGTCGCCGAAGCCGGGCGCCTTCACCGCCGCGCACTGCAGCGTGCCGCGGAGCTTGTTGACCACCAGGGTGGCCAGCGCCTCGCCCTCGAGGTCCTCGGCGAGGATCAGGATCGGCTTGCCCGACCGCGCCACCTGCTCGAGCGCGGGGATCAGGTCGGCCATCGCCGAGATCTTCTTCTCGGTGATCAGGATGTACGGGTCCTCGAGGACCACCTCCATCCGCGCCGGATCGGTGACGAAGTACGGGGAGACGTAGCCGCGGTCGAACTGCATGCCCTCGACGACGTCGAGCGTGGTCTCGAGGCCCTTCGCCTCCTCGACGGTGATCACGCCCTCCTTGCCGACCTTCTCCATCGCCTCGGCGAGGATGTTGCCGATGGTCCGGTCGCCGTTGGCGGAGATGGTGCCGACCTTGGCGATGTCGTCCTTGCCGGCGGTCTGCTTGGAGAGCTTCTGGAGCTCCGCCACCACCGTCTCGACGGCGGCGTCGATCCCGCGCTTCAGGTCCATCGGGTTGTGGCCGGCGGCCACCAGCTTCAGGCCTTCCTCGTAGATCACCCGGGCGAGCACGGTGGCGGTGGTGGTGCCGTCGCCGGCCTTGTCGCTGGTCTTCGAGGCCACCTCGCGGACCATCGCCGCGCCCATGTTGGCGAACTTGTCCTCGAGGTCGATCTCCTTGGCGACGGTGACGCCGTCCTTGGTGACCAGCGGGGAGCCGAACGACTTCTCGATCACCACGTTCCGGCCCTTGGGGCCCAGGGTGACGGTCACCGCGTCGGCCAGGGTCCGGACGCCCCGGAGGATCTCCTCGCGGGCGGACTGGCGGAAGTGAATTTCCTTGGCGGGCATCTGTGCTACCTCCCTCGTGATTTCGGGCAAAGGCGCGCGGCGGGAGCGAGGCCCCGGCCGGCGTAGCGGCGCCAAGATAAGACGTGGCCGGAACCCGTCAAGCACTCCCGGGTCGAGACTGCCAACGATTGACCGGTCGCGGACCCCCCTCCTACACTTCGCCGCCATGGCCAGAGCCGTCCCGGAAGCCGATCTCGAGCCGGAGGTCCTCCGGCTCCTCGACGACAGCTACGCCCGCTGGGAGGCCGGGGAGTTCGCGGCCGCCTTGGCCGCGGCCGAGGCGGCGTGCGCCCGGGAGCCCCGCGCCGTCTCCGCCTGGCACTACCGGGCCGCGGCGCTGGCCGAGCTCGACCGGGTCGACGAGGCCCGGGAGTGTTTCGAGCGGGCCCTCTCCCTGGATCCGGCCGACCCGGAGACCCTGGTCGCCCTCGCCGAGCTGCTGGTCACCCGCGGCGAAGACGACCGCGACTGGCTCGAGGAGGGCCTGGAGCGGATCGCCCGGGCCGACAAGGTGGTCCGCAAGGCGGGCGACCGCGAGCTCGAGGGCCAGCTGGCACTCCTCGCCGGGATGGCCCTGAACCAGCTCGGCGCCCCCGGGGCGGCCCTCGAACGCCTCGATCGCGCGTCGACACTCCTCGGCCCCGATCCCGAGGTCCGCCTCGAGCGCGCGGTGGCGCTCTTCGAGCTCTGCCGATTCGACGAGGCGGCCCGGGAGTTCGAGGGAATCCTCGCGGAGTCGCCCGACGAGGCCTGGGCCCACCATTACCTGGGCCTGGTGGCGGAGCGCCGCGGCGACGGGAAGGCCGCGGAGAAGCGCTTCGCCCGGGCCCGGAAGCTCGCCCCCGAGGAGTTTCCGGCGCCGATCCGGCTCACCCACGAGGAGTTCGACGCCGCCGTGGAGACGGCCCTCGCCGAGCTGCCGGAGAAGGTCCGCCGCTACCTCGCCAACGTGGCGATCGCCGTCGAGGTCTTCCCCC
>JAEZJH010000434.1 GCA_023436385.1 Pseudomonadota bacterium | reverse complement strand
CTGATCGTGAGCGGGAGCGGCCCCTACGCCTTCCGCTTCGAGGACGAGCGCGGCCGGGTGGTGGCGGTGGGCCCGCCGATCACCATCGCCGCGCTCGACGACGCGGTCCCGGAGGTGCGGCTGGTCGCCCCCGAGGACGAGCTGGTGGTCACCGAGCGCGACACGGTGGAGCTGGCCTTCGAGGCCTCGGACGACTACGGGCTCTCCGGCCTCGAGCTGGTCTACCAGGTGGCCGGCGGCGAGGAGCGGACGCAGTCGCTGGCCCGCTACACGGAGAAGGTCCGCCGCGCCGACGGCACCCATCCCTGGGAGCTTTCGCCGCTCGGCCTCGAGCCCGGCGACGTGGTCTCCTACTACGTCCGCGCCCTCGACAACGACGCGGTCTCCGGCCCGAAGCGCGGGCAGAGCCGCACCCAGCGGCTGAAGGTCTTCTCCGAGGCGGAGCACCGGCGCGAGCTGCTCGCCAAGGTGGAGGCCGCCTGGGAGGCGATGATCTCCGGCCTGGGGGATCGGATCGCGCCGCGGGAGGGACCGCGGAAGGTCGAGGGCGAGGCGCGGATCGCCGCGGGCCGTCCCGCCGACGAGGCGGTGCAGGCGGTGACGGAGACCCTGGCCGCCCTCGGCATCGAGCTCCGCAAGGACGAGAAGGCGCCGAAGGAGCTCGGCCTCGCCACCGCGAACATCGCCCGGACCCTGGGCGAGAAGGCCCGGGTCACCCGGTCGGCCCGGGACGCCGCGGCCCGGCGGGGCGCGCTGCCGCCGCTCCTCACCGCCCTCGAGCGGGCGGAGGCCAACGAGCAGCGGGAGCTGGAAAAGGACGTGCTCTACCTCGAGGCGCTCCTCGATCGGCAGCGGCTCGAGGAGATGCGCTCGCTCGCCCAGGAGCTGGCCAACGGCCGGCAGGAGCTGGCCCAGAAGCTCGAGGCGCTGAAGCAGGCGCCCACCGACGAGGCCAAGCAGGCGGCGAAGGAGGAGATCGGCAGGCTCCGGGAGCGGCTCGGCGAGCTGATGCGGAAGATGGCGGAGCTGCAGCGGGGGATCCAGGACAGCCACCTGAACCGCGAGGCGCTGGCGGAGCTTTCGAAGGAACGGGATCTCCTGGGCGGCCTCGACGAGATCGAGCGGCTCCTCGAGGAGGGCCGGATCGACGAGGCGATGGAGGCCCTGGAGAAGTTCGGCGAGCAGCTCGACCAGATGGCCGGGGCCCTCGACGAGGCCAAGGATTCGCAGGCGGAGAACGACCCGGCGCTCAAGGAGCTGGCCGAGGAGCTCCAGGGGTTCGAGCGGGAGCTCTCGCTCCTCCGGGAGTCGCAGCAGGAGATCGCCCGGGCCACGGAGGCGGTGAAGCGCGAGCAGCGAAAGGGCGTGGAGGAGCGGCTGAAGCGCGAGGGCGCGAACCTCCTCGACGAGCTCCGGGCCAAGGTGGAGAAGGCGCGGGTGCAGCTGGCGGACCTGCCGCCGGAGGCGGTGGCGGCGCGCTTCGCCGACCAGCTCGACGGCGCCCGGGAGCGCCTCGAGGATCTCGACGGGACGCTGGCGGCGCGGGATCTCGACGCGGCGCTGGAGAGCGCGGCCCGGGCGCTGGCCCACGAGCAGCAGCTCCTCTCCGAGCTGGAGCTGGCGCGGGAGCTGTCGGAGCGTCTCGAGCGGGACAACCTCCGGGCGATCGATCGCGCGATCGAGCGGGCGGGCGGCGCGGCGCGGCTCACCGAGGAGGTGAAGCGGGCCCTCGAGCGCGTCATGCCCGATCCGGCGAAGTCGATGAGCGCCGCCGACCGGCAGCGGATGGAAGAGCTGGCGAGGCGGCAGGCGGAGCTGGAGCAGCAGCTCGGCGAGCTGCAGCAGCGCGCCGACCGGATCGGCGAGCAGGCGCCGATCTTCGACCCCCGGGCCCAGGAGGCGATGGAGGGGGCGAAGCAGTCGATGGGCCAGGCGAAGGGGCACCTCCAGGGGAAGGACCCGGGCCAGGCGCTGGCCGCGGAGCGGCGGGCGGACGAGCAGCTCGAATCGCTGGAGAAGGGGCTCGAGCAGCTGAAGAAGCAGGCCCGCGGGAACAAGAGCGGCACCGGCTTCCCGCTGCCGTTGGCGATGGGCGGCGCTCCCGGCGAGGACGACGGCGAGGACGGCCGCCTCGATCCGAAGCGCAAGGTGGTGATCCCCGGGGCCGACCAGTACCGGGTCCCGGAGGAGTACCGGAAGGACATCCTCGAGGCGATGAAGCAGGGCGCGCCGGAGGGCTTCGAGGAGGACGTGCGGGAGTACTACGAGGAGATCGTCAAGTGAGCCGCCTCCACGCGCGACTTTCCGCGCTCCTGGTCTTTGCCCTCCTCGTCGCGGCGCCGGCGGCCGACGCGGCGAACGATCCGCGCGTGCGGGCCGGGGACGCGGCGCTCAACGCCTGGGACGTGCCGGCGGCGGTGCGGGTCGCCGAGCTGGCCCGGACGGAGGAGCCGGGCTCGCCGGAGGTGGCCGGGCTCCTGGGGCGGGTGCGGCTCCACCA
>JAEZJH010000419.1 GCA_023436385.1 Pseudomonadota bacterium | reverse complement strand
CGGATCGGCACCATCGGCAGCGTCGGCACCTACCTGCTCCCCGACGTCCTCGACCTCTTTGGCCAGCGCTACCCCCGGGTCCGCCCGACGATCCTCTTCGAGCACTCCGACCCCGCTCTCGACCTCTTGCAGCAGGGCCGCCTCGACGTCGCCCTCACCGCCCGGGCCCGGCCGCCCACCGCCGCCCACAACGTCCCGCTGTTCGACGACCCGCTGCTCCTGGTGGTGGGGCCGGGCCACCGGCTCTGGGGCCGACGCTTCGTCCGGCCCCGGGACATCGAGGGCGAACGGCTGATCGGGATGGCGGAGAGCTCCCCTTCGGCCCGCCTCGTCGAGCACGTCCTCGCCCGGCACAAGATCCGGCTCCAGCCGATCATCCGGTCGACCCAGATGCCGGCGCTGGTGCGGCTCGTCCGCATCAACCTGGGCCTCGCCTTCCTACCGCGGATGGCGGTGGCCGAGGATCTGGCTGCCGGCCGGCTCCACGCGGTCAGCTTCGAGGGCGAGGAGCTGCACCGGAAGATCTGGGCGAGTTGGGACGCGCCGGACCCGATCCCCGCCCGGGACGCCTTCGTCTCCCTCTTCCGCGAGGTCGCCACCAGCCGAGGGCTCGCCCGGCCCCAGCTGTAAATCCGGTTTCAACTGGAACGGAATCGCGGTCAAACGACCACACGGGCTTTACGTCGCCCCGTTCGAAGTGGGAGGCTGCCGCCGACCGACAATCGAGCAAGCCCGTGGTTCCCCGGCAAAAATCAGGGCGCCGGGCGGTCGGTTCGAGCCACGATCGTCAAGACCGTTGCGGTTAGCGGCAGCGAACATATGGGGGCCGGCGACGCCGACCCGTTCCGCTGAGAACGGAAACGAAGAGAAAACACGAATGGACTTCAAGCGAGCTGGCGGGGAGAAGGTGGGGCCCGGGGATTACTGGGACCTCCGCAACGCGCGCCGGATCCGGCTGGATCGGGAGGCCGTGCTGCCGGGCGGCGCCGATGTCCCCTACGTCCGAGCGTCGCCCTGGATCATGGCCCTGGCGATCCCGGCCCTGGGCGGGATGTTCGCCTTCGCCGTCCCCGGGATCGGCATCGCCTTCACCGCGGCCTGGCTGGGGAAGCTCCTGGCCCCGGGCCTGGTGCGGTGGCGTGCCGTGGCCGACGAGGCCGACATTGCCGCCGCCCTGCCCCCGCTGGCGCTCGACGGCGGGGAGGCCGGCGGAGGCGAGGATGTCCGGAGCTAGCCCCCTTCTTCCGCGCAGGTCTTCCATGATGCGACTCCCCCTCCTCTCCGCCCTGGCCCTCGCCGCCGCCCTCGCGGCTCCGGCGGCGGCCCACGCCGACGGCGATTGCTTCTCCCCGGGGGCCACCGGCACGGTGAAGCTGGGCGACGGCGAAGCCCTGAAGTGCGGCGCCTCGCCCTCCTCCCTCCGCGGCTCGGTCCACGCGGACATGGACTGCGCCGACTGCCACTCCGCGGTGGAGGCCGACGGCCTGGAGAGCCGCGCCGACTTCCGGCTGCAGCTCTCCGCCACTTGCAAGGACTGCCACGAGTTCGAGGGTGCCCACGCCACCATGGTGGCGGAGGGCACCAAGGTCTCCTGCACGGAGTGCCACGGCGGCCACCAGGTCCGGCCCGCCGCCGAGCTCGACGGCGGCTGCGCCACCTGCCACGGCAAGCCGATCGAGAAGGAGCTCCCCTCCGGAGAGGTCCTCCCGCTCCTGGTGAACGAGGACCACCTGGGGGCCTCGGTGCACGAGGGGATGGACTGCGCCGACTGCCACGCCGGATACACCGACGACGAGCACCCGACGAAGGACTTCAAGGACCTCCGCGACGCCCGCATCCAGCAGTCGACGATGTGTCAGGACTGCCACGAGGACATGTATTCGCGGATGCTCGAGGGCGTGCACTACGAGCTGATCAAGCGGGGCAACACCAAGGCGCCCGTCTGCCAGGACTGCCACGGCACCCACGACATCGCCGCGGGCCAGGTCGACAAGCTGGAGAGTGCCCGGCGCTGCCAGACCTGCCACGAGAAGACCTACAACCAGTACGCGGAGAGCGTCCACGGCAAGGCCCTCCTGCAGAACGGCAACCGCGACGTCCCGGTCTGCTCCGACTGCCACAAGTCCCACGAGATCGCCGACCCCCGAAAGCCGGGCTTCGCCCTGGCCACCCCGGAGATCTGCGCCCAGTGCCACGCCAACGAGGACTTGATGGGGAAGTACGGGCTCTCCACCGCGGTGCTCGACACCTATCTCGCCGAGTTCCACGGGGTGACCGGGCAGTTCTACAAGATGGAGGGCGGCGATCCCGCGCAGCGCATCGGCACCTGCACCGCCTGCCACGGCATCCACGACATCACCCGCACCTCCGGTCCGGACGCCGCGGTGATGAAAGAGAAGCTGGTCTCCCGGTGCGCCACCTGCCACCAGGGCGCCACCGCCGACTTCCCCGACGCCTGGATCTCCCACTACGAGCCGTCGCCGAAGCGGGCGGCGATCGTCTGGGCGGTGGAGCTGGGCTACAAGTTCCTCATCCCCTTCATGATCGTCGGGCTGCTCGTGCAGGTGTTCATGCACGTGTATCGCTACACGGTCATCCGCAACCAGAAGTAGAGGACGGAGATCATGTCGCACGCCCCCGTTCCCGCCCGGATGATCCGCCGGCTGCATCCGCTGCGGCTGGTCGAGCACCACCTGAACGCGATCGCCTTCTTCACCCTGGTGTTCACCGGGGTGATCCAGAAGTTCCACCAGGTGGAGCTCTGCCGGCAGGCCGTGGCGTTCCTGGGCGGCATCGACGACACCCGGCTGATCCACCGCACCGCCGGCGCGACGATGGCGATCGTCCTGGTGATCCACCTGGCGGTGGCGCTCTGGGGCCTCACCCGCCGCGGCTGGCAGCCGTCGATGATGCCCGGGCTCAAGGACCTCACCGACATCGTCCAGAACCTCCGCTTCTACGTCGGGCTCTCCAGGGAGCCGGCG
>JAEZJH010000410.1 GCA_023436385.1 Pseudomonadota bacterium | reverse complement strand
AATCAAGTGTGGGTCCGCCTTGGCTCGTGTTCCAGTCCGGCTACAGGACCAATTCGGTCCACTAAACGTCCGCTTGCTTTCGAATAGCCGCGGGCTATCGTGCGGCCGCGAACGTTTCCGATCCCGTTCGGTGCATTCGAGCTCCCGGTGAGGGAGTGCGGTGTCCGTCGGGGATCGGGACGGCCCGGGACGGAGGGAGCACCCACTCTGTCCCGCGGCGGTCCGCCAGCTCGGGCGAGCGGTGCGGGTTTCGGGTGCAGCGACGACGAGCGAGGACGAACGAATGAGGCATGGCCTGCTGTTGGTAGGGGTGCTCGTGGCCGCCTTGGCCGCGGCCTGTGGCGGTGAGGACGGCGCCGACGGCGCGATGGGGCCCCAGGGCCCGGCCGGCGCCGATGGCGCCGACGGTGCCAAGGGCGACCAGGGCGACCAGGGCGACAAGGGCGACACGGGTGACAAGGGCAAGGACGGCGAGAACGCGCCCTGGACCGGCACCCTGCAGCTGACCGTCCGGGACGCCAACGGCCCGGTGGCCGGCGCGAAGATCGCCGGCGTCGGCGACGAGCGGACCACCGGCGCCAACGGCGTCTGGTCGGGCCAGGTCGCCATCGGCGCTTACTTCCTGAACATCACCGCGCCGAACCGGGTGGCGATCGCCAACCTCCCGGTGGCGGTGCAGGCCGAGTCGACCGCGGCCTACACGATCACCATGACCTCCGACGGCACCATCCCCGGCGCCGGGCCGGAGTTCACCGTGCCGGCCACGCTGGAGAACGTCGGCTTCGGCAAGACCCTCGAGCTGTCGATCGGCGCCCTCGCCGACGCCGACACGCCGGTCGAGAACCTCACCATCACCTGGGCCAAGACCGCCGGCCCGGCGGTGACGATCGCCAACGGGAACACCGCCACCGCGACGGTGACCCTCGCCGACATCCCGACCGCCCGCATCTACGCGGCGACCGGCGAGATGGTGGGCCTGCCCGACTCGATGGGCGTGATGGCCTTCTCCCCCGACACCGCCGGCCGCTACACCTTCGCGGTCACGGTCGCGGATCCCCAGGGCCACGTCCTCACCCGGACCTTCAAGGTCAACTCGGCCTCGTTCAACTCCACCGGCATCCGGGTGGTGCCCCGCAACCAGCCGGTCCACCTCCGCGGCGTCGCCGGCAAGGAGGCCTACGCCTGGAGCCTGGTGGTGCCGACCGGTTCGACCGCCACCCTCGAGGGCGAGGGCCGGTTCGTCTCCTTCACGCCGGACGTCAAGGGCACCTACACGGTGACCGAGGGCGCCGAGCCGGCGATGGAGATCTTCGCCAACGACTTCCGCGGCTCCCAGGGCGCCGGCGAGGCCGGCTGCCTCGGCTGCCACACCGACGACAAGGTGAGCGGGATCTTCGCCACCTACGCGGAGACCGGCCACGCCGACATGCTGCACATGGTGATGACCGATCCGGCGCAGGACCACTACAGCAAGAACTGCCTCTCCTGCCACGTGGTCGGCTACGACCCCACCGCGGAGAACGGCGGCTTCGACGAGAAGATGGGCGCCTGGACCGGTCCGGACGCGGTCGGCTCCGAGGCCAACTGGCAGCGCTTCCTCGACGAGGGCGGCGCCGCCGCCCGGCAGCTCGCCAACATCCAGTGCGAGAGCTGCCACGGCCCGCACGGCGGCGGCCACAAGGACATGGCGGCCCGGTCGACCCTCGAGTCCACCATGTGCGCCTCCTGCCACGCCTCCGGCTCGCACCACGACCGGTACTTCCTCTGGGAGGAGTCGAACCACTCGAACTACCCGCTGGTCACCACCAACACCGGCGGCTCCTGCGCGCGGTGCCACAACGCCGCGGGCTTCATCAGCTGGGTCGAGGCGAAGAACGAGACGGGCGCCTTCCCGGGCTCGGCGCCGGTGACCGGCGGCCAGACCAACATCTCCTGCCAGACCTGCCACGATCCCCACGACGCCACCAACCCCGCCCAGCTCCGGCTCTACGGTGACCTGCCGATGCTGCCGAACGGGATCGCCGTCCACGACGCCGGCTCCGGCGCCCTCTGCATGGCCTGCCACAACACCCGGAACGGCGCGAAGAGCGACGCGACCACCGGCGCGACGCAGAACACCGGCGGTCCCCACGCCCCGAGCCAGACCGACGTGATCCACGGCGTGAACGCCTACTTCATGGACGGCCCGCGGCCCTCCGCCCACCTGGCGATCGAGGACACCTGCGCCACCTGCCACATGCAGATCGCGCCCGAGGGCTCCCACGTCGCCAACACCAACCACTCGTTCCACACCGACGAGACCGTCTGCGCCTCCTGCCACAGCACCTGGGTCACGGGTGGCTCGCTGATGGGCATCACCGAGGCCCGGCTCGAGGAGCTGGAGCAGGCGCTCCGCGACGCGGGCCTCGCGGCGATCACCACGGCCGGCGTGGGCTTCAAGGTCCAGCCGATCGACCACGCGGACGACGCCACCGGCACCGCCGACCAGGTCGTCAACGTGCTGCCGACCCGGATCGTCCACGCGACCACCAGCCACGGCGGCACCGCCTTCGAGCTGGAGTTCGCCACCCCGCAGCCGTTCCAGTTCCCCGACGGCGTGCGCAACATGCAGCACGTGGTGGTCCGGCTCTCGACCCTGAAGGCCGCCGACGGCAGCCTGCTGTTCGGGAACGGCCACGTGGTCAACAAGGCCTTCTGGAACTTCCTGCTCCTCTCGACCGACGGCTCGCGCGGCGCGCACAACCCGAGCTTCGTCCTCGAGGTCCTGGACCACACCATCCAGGCGCTGCAGGCCCAGCCGTAGTCGTCCTCGTCCCGCCGGCGGACCTCCGGGT
>JAEZJH010000408.1 GCA_023436385.1 Pseudomonadota bacterium | reverse complement strand
TCCCGGAGGTCCGCGACTCGTCGGAGATCTACGGCACCACCCGCGGCCTCCGGGTGCTCCCCGACGGCATCCCCGTCTCCGGGATGGCCGGCGACCAGCAGGCGGCGCTGTTCGGCCAGGCCTGCTTCACGCCCGGCGAGTCGAAGTGCACCTACGGCACCGGCGCCTTCCTCCTGATGAACGTCGGCGAGACCCCGGTGGCCTCGAAAGCCGGCCTCCTCTCCACCGTCGCCTGGCGGATCGGCGACGAGCGGGCCTACGCCCTGGAGGGCTCGGCGTTCATCGCCGGCGCGGCGGTGCAGTGGCTCCGGGACGGCCTGGGGCTGATCGGCACCGCGCCGGAGATCGAGGCCCTGGCTCGCTCCGTGAAGGACTCGGGCGGCGTCGTCTTCGTCCCCGCCCTCGCCGGCCTCGGCGCTCCCCACTGGCGCCCGAGCGCCCGCGGCCTGCTCTGCGGCATCGATCGCGGCACCACCCGGGGCCACCTCGCCCGCGCGGTGCTCGAGGGGATCGCCTTCCAGATCCACGAGCTGGCCCTGGCGATGGAGGCCGACACCGGCCGCGCCATCCCGGAGTTCAAGGTGGACGGCGGCGCCTCCGCCAACGACCTGCTGATGCAGTTCCAGGCCGACCTGTTGGGCTGCGACGTGGTCCGCCCCAAGCTGATCGACACCACCGCCTTCGGCGCCGCCTTCCTTGCCGGCCTCTCCACCGGCGTCTGGGACTCCAAGGAGGAGATCCGCGCCGTCTGGAAGCAGGGCAAGCGCTTCCGTCCCCGGATCGACGCGGCGGTGCGCGACGAGAAGCTCGCCGCCTGGAAGGACGCGATCGGCCGCTGCTGACGGCGGCCCCCGGGATCGATCGCCGCCTTCGTGGGTTCCCGGCCCCGGCTTCCGCTAGACGCCGGCGCGGTTGGAGCGGCGGCCGGCGGAGCGGTCGGGGTGGTCGCGCTCGACGCGGGTGTCGAGGGCGCCGGGGAAGAGGGTTTCGAGGAGATCCCGGACGCTGCCGACGCCCCGGGCGCCGGCGGGGCGGTCGTCGAGGCGGCGGAGGTTGGCGTTCGGAAGGAAGGCGTGGCCGAAGCCCATCTTCGCGGCCTCGGTGAGCCGGATCTCCGGGGCGGTGACGGCCCGGACCTCGCCGGCAAGGCCCACCTCACCGAAGAGCACCGCGTCGGCGGGGACCGGCTCCTCCTGCAGCGAGGAGACCAGGGCGGCGCAGACGGCGAGGTCGGAGGCGGGCTCGGTGAGGTCGACGCCGCCGGCGACGTTGACGAAGATGTCGCACATGCCGAAGGAGACGCCGTACTTCTTCTCGAGCACCGCGGCGAGGAGGGCGACGCGGTTCGGGTCGACGCCGATGCTCTTCCGCTGGCCGGTGCCGTAGACGGTGGGCGCGACCAGGGCCTGGACCTCCACCAGCACCGGCCGGGTGCCGGAGAGGGTGGCGGTGACCACCGAGCCGGGCTGGCCGGCGGGTCGCTCCGCGAGGAAGAGCGCGGAGGGATCGGGGACCTCCGCCAGCCCCGAGCCCTTCATCTCGAAGACGCCGATCTCGTTGGTGGAGCCGAAGCGGTTCTTGTGGGCCCGGAGCACGCGGTACGAGTGCGTACGATCGCCCTCGAAGTAGAGCACCGTGTCCACCAGGTGCTCGAGGACCCGGGGCCCGGCAATGGCGCCGTCCTTGGTGACGTGGCCGACCACGAAGGTGGGCGTGTCGGTGCGCTTGGCGAAGGCCATCAGCCGCCCGGCCACCTCCCGGACCTGCGACACCGTTCCCGGCGCGCTCCCCAGCTCGGGGAGGAACAGGGTCTGGATCGAGTCGATGGCCAGGACCGACGGCCGCACCCGCTCGGCCTCGGCGAGGACCCGGTCGGCGTCGGTCTCGGCGAGGAGGAGGAGGTCCCGCGAGCCGATCCCCAGCCGATCGCCCCGGAGCTTGGTCTGCCGGAGCGACTCCTCGCCGGAGACGTAGAGCGCCGGCCGCTCGCCGCCGGCGAGCCGATCGAGCGCGGCGAGGAGCAGGGTGGACTTGCCGATGCCGGGATCGCCGCCCAGGAGCACCAGCGATCCGGGGACCACGCCGCCCCCCAGAACCCGGTCCAGCTCGGCGATGCCGGTCCGCCGCCGGACCGCCTCGTCGCCCTCCACCGCGGAGATCGGCGTGGCCTTGGCGCCGGTGCCGCCGGTGCCCCAGGCCGGCCGATCGGCGCTCGCCCGATCCTCGATCAGCTCCTCGGCCAGCGTGCCCCAGGCCTTGCAGGCCGGACACTGGCCGAGCCACTTGATCGACTTCTGCCCGCACTCCGTGCAGGCGAACTCCGTCTTCCGCTTGGCCACGCCGCCCTCCCTCCCGGCCCTTCGGCCGAGCGGAGGGCAGCGTACCAGGGGGGTCCGACATCGGTCGCCGGCGGGCTACTTCCAGGCCGGCATCGGCCCCAGGTCGATCACCCGCGAGAACCCCGCGGCGTCGAGGAGCTGCTTGGCGGCCGCGCTGCGCTTCCCGCTCCGGCAGTAGACGACCACCGTCTGGTCCTTCGGCAGCTCGTTCATCCGCTCCCGGAGCACCTGCACCGGGATGTTGACCGCGCCCGCGACGTGGCCCTCGTTGAACTCCTGCACGGTGCGCACGTCGAGGAGCGTGGCCTCGCCGCGCTCGAACAGCATTCGGGCCTCGCTCGGCCGGCCGGGATCGGGCTGGCTGCACCCACCGACCAGGAGCGCGGTCCCCACCAGGACCGCCGCGAACCACTTGCCGATTCGTCCCATCCATCCCTCCGGGCTGCTACGAGCCAGCTGCGCGGGCCCGGGATTCTAATCGGGCCACGCCCCGGCGGGCGAAATCCCTTCCGGGCCGGCGGCGATTTGCGAGGATGGCCCGGTCCTTCCCGCCGGTTGTCGACCGGTGGCGGTCGGAAGCGACGCCGGAGGTGCGAAGATGGCCGAAGCGATGCCGCGGATCGGCGACGACTACCAGCTCCTGGTGCGGGCCCGCGAGGGCGATCGCAAGGCCCTCGACGCCCTCCTGCGCCGCCACGAGCGGCGAGTCTTCCGGTTCGGCCTGCGGATGTGCAACGACGAGGAGGCGGCCAAGGAGGTGCTCCAGCGCACCCTCCTCACCGCGTTCGAGCGCCTGGGCGACTTCCGCGGCGACGCCCGGATGTCGACCTGGCTCTACTCGATCGCCCGCTCGTTCTGCTCCCGTCACCACCGGCGGACCCGCTCCGCGCCGCTCCACGACGTGCCCCTCGACGCGCCCGAAGGGCGGGGCGAGGAGCTGGTCGCCCCCGAGCCGGCGCCGGCCGAGAACGCGGAGCGGGCGGAGATGTCCGAGCTGATGGCGGCGGCGATCGCGGCGCTGCCGGCCGACTATCGCGAGGCGGTGATCCTCCGGGACGTCGAGGGCCTCACGGCCGAGGAAGCCGCGGCGATCACCAAGGTCGGCGTGCGGGCCCACAAGAGCCGGCTCCACCGCGGCCGGCAGCTCCTCAAGGCCCACCTGGTGACCCTGCTCCGGGAGACCGACGGCGACGAGCGGGGCTCCGCCCGGGCCTGTCCCCGCCTGGCCGAGCGGCTCGCGGAGCTGGGGCGCGAGGAGGTGGACCGGCCTGCCTGCGAGGAGATCGAGGCGCACCTCGCCGAGTGCCCGTCCTGCGCCAACTCGCTCGGCCACCTCCGGGCCACGGCGTCGCTCTGCCGGCGGCTTCCCGGAGGCGGGGTCCCGACGCCGGTGAAGCGGGCGGTCCGGGCGGCGCTCCTCGAGGCGATCGGCGAAGGGGAAGGCGCCGGATAGCGGCGATCACTTGCCTCGACCGCCGGAGCGGTGCGCGGAGCCAGGGACCCGCGGAGGCGGCGATCGATCCAAGGACCCGCCGGTACGAGCGGCGCGAGGGTCGCTCCAACGCCCGATCACCGCGCCCGGAACGAGCCACCTTCGCGGCCCCGCCACGGCCTTTCGTGGCCCGGCTTCCGAAGGTCCGAGGCCTCGCCGGCCACCGGCCGATCGAGCGCCCTCGCCTTCCGACCTCCCGTTGCCGGGGCCTTCCGGGGACGCCAAGGTAGGCGCGTCCCAGGGAGGCTCTACGTGGCGCTACGGATCGACCTGCACGTGCATTCCTCGCGCTCCCTCGACGGCGCGCTGTCGGCGGAGGAGCTGATCGGGCGCGCGGAGAGGGCGGGCCTCGACGGCCTGGTCGTCTCCGAGCACGGCGAGCGGGGGAGCGAGCGCGACCTCGCCGATCTCCGCCGGCGCACCCAGACCCGGCTGATCGTGCTCTCCGCGGAGGAGCTGCTCGTCGACGAGGTGGCGATCCTCGCCTACGGCTTCTCCGGCCGGATGCCGCCGCTCGACTCGCTCGAGACCGCGGTGGGGCGGATCCGCCTGGAGGGCGGGATCGCCATCGCCGCCCACGCCTTCGACGAGGGCGCCCGTTCCCTGGCCGAGCTGCAGGCGGCGGGGATCCAGGGGGTGGAGGTCTACTCGGCGAGCAACAAACTCCCCCCCGGCGAGCAGCTGGCGGAGCTGGCGCGGCTGGGGATGGTGGCGGTGGCCGGCTCGGGGTTCCACGGGCCGGGCGACGGCGACGTCGGCGACTGCCACACGCTGGTGGAGGCGGACGTCCGGTCCGGCCGCGACCTGGCGGTGGCGATCCGCACCCGGCGGGCGACGCCGGTCTTCGGGCCGCCGCCCCTCTCCGAGCAGGGCCACCGGGCGCCGCGGCTGCCGATCCCCCAGGGCGTGCTCACCCAGCGTCCCGGCGCGTTTCCCGCCTCCGGCACGTGGAAGGAGTGATCGCCCGGGGATCGACCTGGGAGGACGGCGCTGCGATCAGGCGAACGGCCGCACCGGCGGGCCGGCGAGCGCCCGCGCTCCCTGCGCGCAGGCGGTGTCGATCACCGTGCGCCCGACGTCGAGCCGCCGCGGCGACACCGCCGGCAGCTCGGGCGTCACCACGTAGACCCGGACGCCCCGGGCCTCGAGGAGCCGCGCCTGCAGCTCGAAGTGCTCGTGCCGCACGGCGGCGAGCGCCCGGCCCATCGCCGCGAAGTAGCCGTGGCCGCCGGCCTTCCCCTCCATGCGGCTGGCGCTCGGGAGGTAGTGGACCAGCACCGCGTCGAGCTTCACCCGCTCGGCCAGGGCGAGGAGCGGGGCCTTGTCGACCAGCCCGCCGTCCCAGAGCTGGGACGCGCCGTCGCGCACCGCCCGGAACAGCCCGGGATAGGCGCAGGAGGCGTGGACCGCCTCGGCCAGCGGGCCGCGATCGTGGACCCGCGGCCGGGCGCGGGAGACGTCGGTAGAGACCAGGACCAGCGGCACCCGGCACTCCTCGATCCGCCGAACCGGAAGGGCCCGGTCGAGGAGCCGGCGGAAGCGCGCGCCGGCCAGCATCCCGGTGACGCCCCGGCCCCGGGCCGCGTCGAGGAGCGTGGCGAGCGGCGCGGGATCCCAGAACTCCGCCTTGCGGAGGCGGAGGAGGCGGTCGCGGATCTGGCCGGCGTCGAGGCCCGCCGCGGCGAAGGCGGCGATCAGCGCGCCGGCGCTGGTCCCGCCGTACGCCGCCGGCGCGAGGCCGGCGCCCTCGACGGCGGCGAGGAAGCCCGCGTGGGCGAAGAAGCCGAAGTAGCCGGCGGAGAGCACCAGCCCGAACCGCTCCCCGGAGAGGGTTCGGGCCAGGGT
>JAEZJH010000401.1 GCA_023436385.1 Pseudomonadota bacterium | reverse complement strand
AACCAAACCCGCCGGGCGGGGGGAACCCCCGGCGACCCACCGGAGCGAGCGGCCTTGGACCGCCAACCGCCGCGACTCCCGACGCGCGGAGCCGACGAAATCGAGGCCCTTCGCCCGCAGCGAGTGGCGAAAAATCGACACGATCTCCGGCCGGGGCCGCATTTTTCGATTGGCCGGAGAGAGCGGACCTGCTCCCCGCCACCCGTCGCCCGGCAAGTACCGCCGCCGGGCGAGCCGGGCCGGCCCCCGGTTCCGCCGCGCTACAGGAACCGGGCCTTCCGGGCCCGGCGCCGGGAGGCCACGGCCTTCGCGACCTCCGCCCCCGGCGCGTCGTCGTCCGTCTCCGTCGGCGCGTCCGCGGTCGGCTGCGCTTCGAGCAGCGCCAGGAGCGCCTCCGCGTCGAGCCGGGATCCGCCGTCGCTCCCCTCGAGCACGCTCGCCATCAGCTTTCGCTTCTGCTCGTGGAGCGAGAGGATCGACTCCTCGATGGTGCCCTTGGCGATCAGCCGGAGCACGGTCACCGGCCGGGTCTGGCCGATCCGGTGGGCGCGGTCGGTGGCCTGGTCCTCCACCGCCGGGTTCCACCAGGGATCGAGGTGGATCACGTAGTCGGCGGCGGTGAGGTTGAGGCCGGTGCCGCCGGCCTTGAGGGAGATCAGGAACGCCTCCGCCGCGCCGGCCTGGAACGCATCGACCCGCTGCTGCCGCGTCGCCGCCGGGGTCGAACCGTCGAGCTGGAGGTTGCGGATCCCGGCGGCGTCGAGGGCCTCCTTGGCCAGGGCGAGCTGGGAGGTGAACTGGCTGAACACCAGCGCCCGGTGGCCGCCCTCCCGCAGCTCCTCGAGCAGCGCGACGAGCCGGGCCAGCTTCGACGACTCGAGGCGGGAGCCGTGGTCGTAGAGCCGCGGGTGACACGCACACAACCGGAGCCGGGTGATCGCCGCCAGGATCTCGAACCGCCGCTGCTCGGGGGCGACGGTGCCGTCGGCCCCCGACAACCGGGCCACCGCCGCGAGCCGCGCCTCCTCGTAAAGCCGGCGCTCGCCGCTCGAGAGCTCGACGGAGAGGTCGATCTCCGTGCGCGACGGGAGGTCCCGGGCCACCTCGTCCTTGGTCCGACGGAGGAGGAACGGCCGGAGCAGCTCCGCCAGCGCCGCCCGCCGCGGGGCGCTCTTCTCCTTCTCGATCGGCCCGGCGAACCGGGAGCGAAACAGGTCCCAGCTCCCCAGGAGCCCCGGGAGCACGATCCGATACAGGCTCCACAGCTCGCCCAGGTGGTTCTCGAGCGGCGTGCCGCTCAGGGCCACCGTCACCTCGGCGTCCAGCTCCCGCATCGCCTGCGACCGGGCGGTGTGGGCGTTCTTCACCGCCTGGGCCTCGTCGAGGACCAGGGTGCAGAACCTTCGGGACGCAAGGCGAGACACCTCGCGGGTGACCAGCCCGTAGCTCGCGATCAGGAGGTCGCCGGGCCCGAGGGCAGCCAGCGTCGCTTCCCGCTCCGCCTCCGGGATCGAGCCGTAGACCCGCGGCCGGAGGCCGCCTCCGGTGAACCGCTCCGTCTCCCGGAGCCAGTTGCCGCACACGGAGGTGGGGGCGATCACCAGGGCCGGCCCCCCGGCGCGCCGGTGAAGGAGGAGCGCCAGCGCCTGCAGCGTCTTGCCGAGGCCCATGTCGTCGGCCAGGCAGGCGCCGGCGCCCCAGGCGGTGAGCCGCACCAGCCAGCGGAAACCCTCGACCTGGTACGGGCGCAGGACCGCCGCGAGCGGCGCCGGGACCTCCGGGGTCTCCGCCCGGGATTCCCGGATCCGCTTGAGGAGCCGGGAAAACGCGGCCGCCGCCTTCAGCTCGCCGCCGTCGGCCAGCTCCTCGATCGCCGGCGCCGCCGCCAGCGAGACCTCGAGCCCCTTGCGGCCGGGGTGGGCGTGTTCGGAGGCCCGGGCCAGCTTCGCGCGGAGCTGGTCGCCGAGCGCGACCCAGGTCCCGGGCGAGGCCTCGACGAAGCGGGTCCCGCGGCGGGCCGCGTCGAGCGCCAGGGCCAGCTCGATCTCCACGCCGTCGACCTCGAGCTTGCCGCCCAGGCCGAACCAGTCCCGCTGGCTGGTCACCTCGACCCGGAGGTCCCGGCTCGAGGCCCGCCGGGTCACCCGCCGCTTCGACGCGGCCCACTCCACCGTGAGCCCCGGCTCGACGGGCCGCTCGCCCAGGTGCGCTACCAGCTCCAGCGCGGCATCGCCCTCGAGCTCCAGCGCGAAGCCGTGGACCTCCTCGGGCAGGGGCAGGCCGTGCAAAAGCGCCGACGCCCGCGCCTCCTCCCGCGCGAAGTCCCTCCGGGCGAAGACGCGGCGATCCGCGATCCGCCCCAGGGCATGCTCGGCACCCTCGCCCGGCGAGAGCGCGGGGCCACCGTGCACCGGCCGGACCTGCACCTTGAGCGCGAGCCGGGTCCCCTCCCCCGGCTCGACCCGCAGCACCAGATCGTCCGAGGCGGGCAGCTCCTCGCCCAGCGCCGACGCCGGCAGGTCGAGGGGCACCACCGCCTGCAACCGCTCCGAGCGTTCGACCAGCGCCTCCACCGCCTCGGCCGGGAGCCGCTGGTCCCGGGCCGCCAGGGTCCGCACTACCGTCTCCACCGGCGGCGCCACCCGGACCACCGTGAACAGCAGGGCCCGGTCGTCGAGAAAGCCGAGGAGCCGCTCCGGACCGGCGTCGTCGAGGAGCGTCACCAGCCGCTCGAAGGGCAGCTCGCGTCCCTCCACCGACGCCACCAGCCGCACCCCGCCGTCGTCCTCCGCCAGCGCGCGGATTGCCAGGCCCGCCTCGCGGACCTCGAGGGGCCGCTCGAGCCGTTCCTCGAGATGGAGCTGCGGGTGGCCACGGAGCGCGAGGATCGCCCGGAGCTCGCCCTCCGACTGCTTCCCCGGCCGCCAGCCGTCGAGGTGTCCGTGGAGCGCCTCGAGCGCCCTCCGGTCCCGCTCGCCCAGGAGCTGCGGCAAGCCGGAGAGGTCCCGGACCGCGAGCTTGGCCCCCGGGGTGTATCCGCCCGAGGCCTTCCGTTTCTGGCGATACGGTTCGAGCGTATACAACTCGTTTCCATGCGCGACGTGTCGGCCGAGCCGCCAGGAGAGCCGGAACTCCGGCTCCTCCACCCCGCACCTGGCCAGCGCCGAGTCGAGCGCCTTCAGCGTCCGCTCCCACGTCGGCGTGGCCGCGAAGGACCGGAGCGCCTCCCCGGTCTCGCCCCCGCCGCCGGAGAGGAGGGGCCGGGCGGCGTCGAGGGCGACGAGGAGGTGCGGACATTCACTCCCGAACGCATGACGGCTGCAGGTACACGAGGCCCGATTCCCGGCATCGCGCTCCGCCGGCAGCCGCACTTCGAACGTCCCGTCGACGCTCCAGTTGTGGTGGGGCGCCCGTACCCCGACGACGAGGGCGGGCGGCATCGGATCCCAGCGCACCGCGTTCACCGCGACCCGGGACGCGGCCAGGGGTACGGCGACCTTCCGCACGTTCGCCCGGAGCTCGCGCCAGTACCCGTGGAGCACTGCGACCGCCCGATCCTCCGGCGGCGTCTCCCACTCCCGGGCCTTGACCCGATCCTCCGCCGCCGCCAGGTCGGACAGCGCGCCCTGCTCCCGGAGGAACTTTCGGGCCCGCTCTTCGAGCTGCTCGAAGAGCGGGCCGCCGAGCCTCATCTCGAGGTGCGGCTTCGACCAGCTGCGCTGGAGGACGACGTCGGCGACCGAGCCGTACTGCGGCGCGACCCGGCGGATCTTCTCCGCGTTCGCCCCGTCGAAGAAGTCCGCCAGATTGGCCGCCGGATGGCCGAGGATGGGGTCGAGGCTCCGCTCCTGCGCCCAGTCCCGGAGCGCGGCGGAGTCGTGCCAGGGCGGCTCCATGGAAGGTCGATCGGCGTTCGCGGTGCGCACGGTCGGGGCCGTCGCTCCCTCGCTGGCGCTCGGCACACCTGCGGCCTCCTCTTCCGCCGTCTCCGGATCGGCCTCGGCCAGCCACTTGACGAGCGCCCGGAGCAGCTCCTCTCGAA
>JAEZJH010000389.1 GCA_023436385.1 Pseudomonadota bacterium | reverse complement strand
CATCACCGTCGGCGAGATGGAGATGAGCCAGTACCAGATCATGATCTCCCAGGGCCTGCCCTGGCCCGGCAAGCGCGGCCTCAGGACCGACGTGGCGCGGGCCGCCGCCCGGCAGGTGGAGACCCAGGTCGATCGCCTCCGCCTCTCCACCGAAGCGGAGGTGCGGCGGGCCTACCTCGATCTGCTCCTCACCCGCGACCGCCTGGCGCTCCTCGAGCGCCTCGAGGTGATCTGGGAGCAGTCGGCGGGAATCGCCCGGACCCGCTACGAGGCGGGCGCCGGCGCCCAGAGCGACCTCCTCCGCTCGCAGCTCGAGCTGAACCGCCTCCGGCAGCGGCGGGCGCGCCTCCTCGCCGACGAGCGGAACCTGGTGCAGGGGCTGAACCGGCTGCGGAACCGCCCGCTCGGCGAGTCGATCGAGACCACCGCCCACATTCGGGACCTGGGGCTGCCCGAGCCCGTCTCCGACGAGGACGCGGTCGCCGACGCCCTGGCCCGGAGCCCGGAGTTGGCCGCCGCGCGGCTCGGCACGGAGCGCGCAGAGAGCGCCGTGGCGCTGGCCCGGCGCGAGCGCTACCCGGACTTCACCGTGGGCGCGGGGGTGATGCCCCGCGGCTCCCTCGAGCCGATGTGGCAGGCCACTGTCGGCTTCAACGTGCCGATCTTCTCCGGCCGGAAGCAGGGCCAGGTGGTGGCCGAGAACGAGGCCCGCCTCGAGGCCGACCGGCTCGACGCCCGCACCGTGGAGGAACTCCTCCGCCTCCGGACCGCGGAGCGGCGCATCGCCCTCGTCTCGCTCCTCGACACCATCCGGATCTACGCCGACGGGCTCCTGGTCCAGTCCCGGGCCACCGCGGAGAGTACCCTCGCCCAGTACGGCGTGGGCCGCGTCCCCTTCGCCTCGGTGCTCGAGGCCAACGCCGGCTACCTCGCCGACGAGGAGGGGTGCCTCACCGCCCTCGCCGACGCCCACCGCCTGCGGATCGCCGCCGTCGAGGTCTCCCTCGATCCGGTCGGCAGCGGCGCCGCCGCGGGGATGGGCGGTACCGCCGTCCCGGGCGCCGGCGCCTCCGCCGCGATGACCCCTTCCGCTCCTTCCGGCAGCGCCGCCGCGTCCGCGCCCGCCGCCGCCACCTCTTCGATGTCGGGGATGTGATGACCACCCAGACCAACCACCAGAACTCCCCCCGCCGCTATGGCCTCCCGGTGGTGATCGCCGTCGCGGTGGTCAGCGCCGCCCTCGCCGGCGGCGGCGTCACCCTCCTCCACCGGCACGGCGGCGACGCCCACGCCCACGGCCCGAAACAGCGCTACATCTGCCCGATGTGTCCGGGCGTGGTCTCCGAGAACCCGGAGGACGAGTGCCCGATCTGCGGGATGGATCTCGTCCCGGAGGAGCAGGTGGCCGCGCCGCCGCCGGCCACCGCGGCGGCAAAGCTCGCGCCGGCGAAGCCCGCGGCCGCCGGGGACGCCGCGCAGAAGTACATCTGCCCGATGCACCCGAACATCGTCTCCGACGATCCGGACGACGAGTGCCCGATCTGCGGGATGGATCTGGTGCCGGCCACCGGCGCCGGCGCCGCCAGCGCGGTCCCCGGCCTCGCCGCGGTGGAGATCGACCCGGCCCGGCAGCAGCTGATCGGCCTCCGCACCGTGAAGGTGGAGCGGGGCCCGGTGGGCGGCTCCTGGCGCACCAACGGCAAGGTGGCGATCGACGAGACCCGGGTGCAGCGGGTGAACCTCAAGGTTGCCGGCTACGTCGAGCGGGTCTTCGTCGACTTCGTCGGCCGGCCGGTGAAGAAGGGCGAGCCGTTGTTCTCGCTTTACAGCCCCGAGCTGTATGCGGCGCAGCAGGAGTACCTGCTCGCCCTCGAGACACACAAGCGCCTGGGCGGGCTCGCCGGCGACGGCGACGCGCTGGTGCAGGCGGCCCGGCGGAAGCTCCAGCTCTGGGACGTGCCCGCTGCCGAGCTGCGTCGCCTCGAGGAGACCGGCCAGCCGTCCCGGACCCTCACCTTCCGCTCGCCGGTGAGCGGGGTGGTGACCCAGAAGGACGTGGTGCAAGGCGCGCGCCTCGAGGCCGGGGCGATGCCCTACGAGATCGTCGACCTCTCCTCAGTCTGGGTCCTCGCCGACGTCTACGAGAACGAGCTCCGGAACGTGAAGGTGGGAATGCCGGCGAAGCTCACCCTGGCCGCCTTCCCGAACCGCGAGTTCCCGGGGAAGGTGGTCTTCCTCGATCCGCTCCTCGACCCGAAGACCCGCACCGCCAAGGTCCGGCTCACCTTCGCCAACCCCGACGGCGACCTGCGCCCGGAGATGTTCGGGGAGGTGGTGCTGAAGGGCGCGACCCGCGACGCCCTGCGGATCCCGGTGGACGCGGTGATCGACAGCGGTACCACCAACGTCGTCTTCGTCGCCCTGGGCGGCGGCAAGTTCGAGCCCCGGGAGGTGAAGCTGGGCGAGTCCGATCGCACGCTGATCGAGGTGGTGGACGGCGTCCACGAGGGCGAGGAGGTGGTCACCCGGGCCAACTTCCTGGTCGACTCCGAGTCGCGGCTCCGGGCCTCCCTCGCCGAGCTGACCGCGGCGGCGGAGCAGCCCGAAGCGCCCGCCGTGCCCAAGCGCGGCCGCGTGCTGCCCGGCGGCGCCACCGCCGGCGACGAGGCCCCGCCCGCCAAGGGCCACGACCACGGCGGCCACGGGAGCCACCGATGATCGGGCGCATCATCCGCTTCTCCGCGGAGAACAAGTACCTGGTGATCGCCGCCACGGTGGTGGCGCTGTTCGGCGCGTTCTGGTCGATGAAGACCATCCCCCTGGACGCCCTGCCGGACCAGGCCGACACCCAGGTGATCGTCTACTCCAAGTGGGACCGGTCCCCGGACATCATCGAGGACCAGGTCACCTACCCGATCACCACGGCGCTCCTCGGCGCGCCGCAGGTGAAGGCGATCCGCGGCTTTTCCGATTTCGGCTTCAGCTACGTCTATGTGATCTTCGAGGACGGCACCGACATGTACTGGGCGCGCAGCCGCGTGCTCGAGTACCTCTCGAAGATCACTCCGCGGCTCCCGGAGGGCGTGAAGACCGAGCTGGGGCCCGACGCCTCGAGCGTCGGCTGGGTCTTCCAGTACGCCCTGGTCGACCGCACCGGGAAACACTCGTCCGACGAGCTCCGCTCCTACCAGGACTGGTTCCTCCGCTACCAGATCCAGGCGGTGCCCGGTGTCTCCGAGGTGGCCACCGTCGGCGGCCAGGTCCGGCAGTACCAGGTGACGGTGAACCCCAACGCCCTCGCCGCCTACGGTCTGCCCCTTGACGCGGTGGTCCAGGCGGTGCGCTCGGGGAACAACGACGTCGGCGGGCGCTTGGTGGAGCTGGCCGGCCGCGAATACATGGTCCGCGGCCGCGGCTACGTGCAGAGCACGGAGGATCTCGAGAAGCTGGTCCTCCGGAGCGAGGGCGGCACGCCGGTGACCATCAAGGACGTGGCCACCGTCACCCTCGGGCCGGAGATGCGCCGCGGGGTGGCCGATCTCGACGGCGAGGGCGACGTGGTCGGCGGCATCGTGGTGATGCGCGCCGGCGAGAACGCCCTGAACGTCATCGACCGGGTGAAGGAGCGGCTCGAGGAGCTGAAGCCGTCGCTCCCCGAGGGCGTGGAGGTGGTGACCACCTACGACCGCTCCGAGCTGATCGGGGAGGCGATCTCGACGGTGTCCCACAAGCTGATCGAGGAGATCATCGTCGTCTCCCTGATCATCCTCCTCTTCCTCTGGCACATCCCCTCGGCGATCGTGCCGATCGTCACCATCCCGGTGTCGGTGGCGCTCTCCTTCATCTTCGTGCGGCTCTTCGGGCTCAACGCCAACGTGATGTCGCTGGCCGGCATCGCCATCTCCATCGGCGTGCTGGTGGAC
>JAEZJH010000278.1 GCA_023436385.1 Pseudomonadota bacterium | reverse complement strand
GGCATCCTCGTCGCCGCCCACCTCGCCGCCCGGGCGGCCAAGAACTACGCCCCCGGAAACGACAAGCCGATCATCGACGCGGCCCCCGTCGCCCTGGCCGGCGGCCTGATCGGCGGCCACCTGCTCCACGTCCTCGGCTACCACCCGGAGATCCTCGCCGCGAAGGGCCCCCTGGTCCTCCTCAAGGTCTGGGACGGCCTCTCCTCGATGGGCGGGGTGCTGGGCGGCCTCCTGGCCGTGCTGGTCTACTTCCGGTGGAAGGGCGTCCCGCTCAAGAAGTACCTCGACGCCTTCGCCCTCGGCATGGCGCCCGGCTGGGCGATCGCGCGGGTGGGGTGCTTCGTGGCCCACGATCATCCGGGCGTCCTCACCGGCTTCCCGCTGGCCGTCGCCTTCCCCGGCGGCGCCCGCCACGACCTCGGCCTCTACGACGCCCTGGTCCTCGGCGCGCTCTCCGTGGTGCTCTACGCGCTGGCGCGGCGCCGGCGCCCCGAGGGCTTCCTGATGGGCGTGCTCGCGATCGGCTACGCGGTGCCCCGCTTCTTCCTCGACTTCCTGCGGGCGCAGGACCTTCCGTTCGTGGACGGCCGCTTCCTCGGCTTGACGCCGGCGCAGTACGTGGCGTTCCTGCTGGTCGTCGCCGGTGTTTGGCTCCTCGTCGGAGCGTTCCGCGCCACGCCCGCCGGCTCCTCCGGCGAGCACCGGAACCTGTCCCGGGGTCGCACGGCGGCTTGACTTCGAGGGGGCAGGCGTCTATTTCGCGGCGTTCTGCCCCCCAGCCCCGAGGCTCCGGATGAAGGTCAGCGTCGAAACCCTGTCGCCCATCGAGAAGAAGCTCTCCATCGAGGTCGATCCCGAGCGCGTCGCTCTGGAGATCGATCGCGCGTACAAGGGGCTGGCCCGCCAGGTGAAGGTTCCCGGCTTCCGCCCGGGCAAGGCCCCCCGCCACGTCCTCGAGGCCCGCTACCGCGAGCAGGTCGAGCAGGAGGTGGTGCAGGAGCTGATCGAGCACTCCTACCGCGATGCGGTCGGCGAGCACGCGCTCCTGCCGGTCGGGAACCCCGTCGTCTCCCCGGACAAGCTCGAGCAGGGCAAGCCCTTCAAGTTCGAGGCCCGGGTCGAGGTGAAGCCGGAGATCGCCCCCCAGGAGTACCAGGGCCTCTCCTACACCGAGACCAAGGTGGAGGTGACCGACGGGATGGTCGACGCCGAACTCTCCCGGATGCAGGAGCAGCTCACCGCCCTCAAGCCGATCGAGGAACGGCAGGCGGCGGTCACCGGCGACTTCGCGGTGGTCGACTTCGTCGGCCTGGTCGACGGCCAGCCGTTCCAGGGCAACAAGGGCGAGGGCCTGACCATGCAGGTGGAGGAGGGTGCCTTCCTCGAGGGCAAGGCCCCCTTCCTCTCCGGCGTCACCGTCGGGGAGACGGTGAAGACGGAGGTCGAGTTCCCCGCCGACTTCCCGGAGGAGAAGCTCCGGGGCCAGAAGGGCAGCTTCGACGTCACCCTGAAGGCGCTGAAGAAGCAGGAGGTCCCGGTCCTCGACGACGAGTTCGCCAAGGACATGGGCGCCGGGGTCAACACGCTCGAGGAGCTGAAGGCCAAGATCCGCGAGAACCTCCAGCAGAACGAGGAGGCCAAGGCGGCCCGCAGCACCCGCGAGGAGCTGGTCAAGGCCCTGGTCGAGAAGAACCCCTTCGAGGTCCCGAAGGCGATGGTCGAGCGGGCCATCGACGTGATGATGATGGGCGCCGCCGAGCGCTTCGCCCGCCAGGGGCTCGACATCCGGCAGCTCGGCCTCGACTTCCGCAAGCTCCGGGAGGATCTCCGGGAGAAGGCGACCCTCGAGGTGCGCGCCGCCCTGATCCTCGAGGCGGTGGCCAAGCAGGAGGGCCTCGAGGTCACCGACGAGGACCTCTCCGCCCACTACAAGAAGGTCGCCGAGGAGTCCCACCTTTCGGAGACCAAGGTCCGCGCCCACTTCGAGAAGGACCCCGAGGAGCGGGAGGGCCTGGTCGGCCGGCTCCGGGAGGAAAAGGCCTACGACCTGGTGAAGCGCGAAGCGAAGCCGGTCGTCGCCGGTTAGAATCGATCGGTCGGCCGTCCCCGCGACGGACCAGGAGGTCACCGTGAGCTACATTCCCATGCCGTTCGTCGTCGAGCAGACCCACCGGGGCGAGCGCTCGTACGACATCTACTCGCGGCTCCTCAAGGACCGGATCATCTTCCTCGGCACCCCCGTCGACGACGACGTCGCCAACGTGATCATCGCCCAGATGCTGTTCCTCGAGTCCGAGGACCCGGACAAGGAGATCAGCCTCTACGTCAACTCGCCCGGCGGTTCGGTGACCGCCGGCCTGGCCATCTACGACACCATGCAGTACGTGAAGTCCCCGGTGTCGACGATCTGCATGGGCCAGGCCGCCTCGATGGGCGCGCTCCTGCTCACCGCCGGGGCGAAGGGCCGGCGGTTCGCCCTCCCGCACGCCCGGATCATGATCCACCAGCCGATGGGCGGCTTCTCCGGCCAGGCCACGGACATCGACATCCAGGCCAAGGAGATCCTCCGGCTGAAGCAGAAGCTGAACGAGATCCTGGTCCGGCACACCGGCCAGGGGATCGAGCGGATCGAGAAGGACACCGACCGCGACTACTTCATGGGTCCGGGCGAGGCCAAGGAGTACGGGCTGATCGACGAGGTGGTGGTCCAGAAGAAGGGCGTGGCCGGCAGCCCGAAGTAGGCCGGCGACGCCGGGGCCATTGCCCTGGATGGACGCCCCACCCGCCGGTTGTTACCCTTCTCGACGTGTCGGCGCGGCCATGGAGGCGGCCGACGAGCGAGGACCATGGACAGGCGCGACAGCCATACCCTGTGCTGCTCCTTCTGCGGCAAGTCCCAGAAGGAAGTGAAGAAGCTGATCGCGGGCCCGACGGTCTACATCTGCGACGAGTGCATCGGTCTCTGCAACGACATCATCGCGGAGGAGATCGAGCACGAGGAGCGGAAGGACCAGAAGATCCGCATCCCGCGCCCCAGCGAGATCAAGACCATCCTCGACGAGTACGTGGTGGGGCAGGAGCGGGCGAAGAAGACCCTCGCCGTCGCCGTCCACAACCACTACAAGCGCATCGAGCAGAAGGCCGCCGGCGACGGCGAGGTGGAGCTGCAGAAGTCGAACATCCTCCTCCTCGGCCCCACCGGCTCGGGCAAGACCCTCCTCGCCCAGA
>JAEZJH010000265.1 GCA_023436385.1 Pseudomonadota bacterium | reverse complement strand
GCGCGGCGAGCCGCAGCTCGACGAAGGCGTCGAGGGTGTCGTTGCAGGCGGCGCCGTCGGCGGCGAGGCCGACGTTGACCCCGGCGGCGAGCAACTCGGGAACCGGCGCGATCCCCGAGCCCAGCTTCAAGTTCGAGGACGGGCAGTGGACCGCATGGCCGCCGGCCTTCGCGAGCGTCCGGAGCTCGTCCGGATGGACGTGGACACAGTGGGCCAGCGCCACGTCGGGGCCGGCGAGGCCCCGCTCGGCGAGGACCGCGAGGTTGCCCTTCCCGAACCGCCGGACGACGGCCGCGCACTCCTCGGCGTTCTCCGAGGCATGGGTGTGGAGCCGCGCGCCCTTTTCCCGGGCGAGGGGGCCCACCTCGGCGAGGAGCCGGTCGCTGCAGGAGAGGACGAACCGCGGCGCGAAGGCGTAGCGGAGCCGGCCGGCCTCCTGCCCGTGCCACCGCCGGCAGAGCGCCTCCGCCTCCCGGAGCGAGGCGTTGGTCTCCTCCCGGAGCCGGGCCGGCAGCCGGTCGCCCTCGTCCATGTGGGCCTTGCCGCCGGTGAGGCGAAAGCCCGTCTCCTTCGCCGCCGCGAAGATCGCGTCGGTCTCGTGGGCGGTGCCCATGTCGAGGCAGGCGGTGGTGCCGCCGCGGATCAGCTCGGCGATCCCGAGGCGGGCGGAGAGATCCATCGACCGCTCGTCGAGGGCCGCCTCCAGCGGCCAGATCCGGGTCGTCAGCCAGGCGAGGAGCGGGAGGCCGTCGGCGGCGCCGCGGAACAGCGTCTGGCAGAGGTGGACGTGGGGCTGCACGAAGCCGGGGAGGAGGACGCCGCCCCCGGCGTCGATCCGCTCGCCGGCAAAGGCGGCCGGGTCCGGGGGCGGCGCGCCGACGGAGACGATCCGGCCGTCCCGCACCACCACGTCGGCGCCGGCGAGGACCCGCCGCCCCGGGTCCAGGCAGACCACCGTGGCATTCGCGATCCAGAGGTCCATTCGATCCCCCCTGCCCACCGGCGGCCACGGTTGCCGCACCCGCCGGGCGCGCCCATGGTAACGCGGGAGGGATTCCCCATGGCAGACGTCAACGCCGAGCGGCGCCCCGACTACTTCCTCGCCGGCTCCCGCCCCCTCGCCCGGCTCGAGGTCCACGAGCGCGTCGCCGCGTTCGCGCCGCTGGCGCTGCGGCTCTCCCTCGGCGCGGTCTTCCTCGCCCACGGGATCCAGAAGCTGCTCGGGCTGGGCGCCGCCGCCCAGGCCTTCGAGGGGATGGGCTTCTCGCCCGGGGTGTTGTGGGCGCCCCTCACCGCGGCGATCGAGCTCGCCGGCGGGATCGGGCTGCTCCTGGGTCTCTTCACCCGGCTGGCGGCGTTGGTCCTGCTCTGCTCGCAGCTGGTGGCGGCGATCGCGGTCCACCTGCCCAACGGCTTCTTCCTGCCCGCCGGGTTCGAGTTCAACCTGGTGCTGATCGGCGGGCTCCTCGCCCTGCTCTTCCTCGGCTCGGGGAAGTACGGCGTCGACGAGGAGGCGCGGAAGCGCAAGGGGAAGACGGTCTACCGCGAGCGCCGGGTGGTGCCCGGCGAGGGCTCGACGACGGAGCCGCCGAACCCCTGACCGAACCCGGCGACCGCTACCGCTTCCGCGGTGCGGCCAGGTAGCTCCGGTCGAACCGCCGCGGGAACAGCGTCTCCAGCGTGGTCACCTCCTCCTCGCCGTTGACGCCGGCGAGGAGGATCGGCAGGTCGCCGTCGGCGAACTCCGCCAGGGTCTGGAGACACATCCCGCAGGGCGGGGTCGGGAGTTCGGTGCCGGCGACCACGGCGATCGCCCGGATCTTGGTCGCGCCCCGGGCCACCGCCTGCCCCACCGCGTTCCGCTCCGCGCAGAGGGTGAGGCCGAAGGAGCTGTTCTCGACGTTGCAGCCGGCGTAGACCCGACCGTCGTCGCCGAGGAGCGCGGCGCCCACCGGGAAGTGCGAGTAAGGCGCGTGGGCGCGCTTCCGGGCGGCGACGGCGGCGACGAGGAGCCGGCGCAGGGTGCGATCGGCCGGGCCCAGCGCCCGCTTCGCGGTCGTGGCCTGTTTCGCGCGAGCGCCGCCGGCCGGGGACGTCGGGGAAGCCTTGCGAGTCGTGCGAGCCGCCATCATCCCTCCCGCCGGTGCGAGGCGAGCCGCGGCAGGAACGTGGTGAGGAGCGCGGTGAACCGGTCCCGCACCTGCTCCGCGGTCTCGGCCACCTCCACGTGGGAGAGCGGCTTCTTGCCGATCCCCGCTGCCAGGTTGGTGATGCAGGAGACGCCGACCACCGGCACGCCCATGTGCGCGGCGGCGATCACCTCCGGGACGGTGCTCATCCCCACCGCGTCGGCGCCCACCGCCCGGAGCATCCGAATCTCCGCCGGCGTCTCGTAGGTGGGTCCGGCGAGCGAGGCGTAGACCCCGTGCTTGAGCGGGATGCGGAGCTCCGCGGCGACCTCGTCGAGCAGTCGGCCCAGCACCGGCTCGTAGGCGGTGCTCATGTCGGGGAACCGGGGCCCCAGCCGATCGTCGTTCGGGCCGGTGAGCGGGTTGGTGCCGGAGAGGTTGATGTGATCGGTGATCCGCATCAGGTCGGCGGGCACCAGGTCGGCGCGGATCCCGCCAGCGGCGTTGGTGACCACCAGCGCGCCGATCCCCAGGCGGCAGAGCACCCGGGCCGGGAAGGCCACCTGCCACGGGGCCCAGCCCTCGTAGCCGTGGACACGGCCCTGCATCGCCGCCACGTCGAGATCACCCAGGCGTCCCAGCACCAGCCGCCCGGCGTGGCCGGGGACGCTGGAGGTGGGAAAGCCCGGGAGCTCCCGGTACGGGATCACCTGCGCGTCCGCCAGGGAGTCGGCGAAGCCGCCCAGGCCGGAGCCGAGGATCAGGCCGACGGCCGGCGTGCGGGAGGTGCGGTCGTGGACGGCGCGGGCGACCGCGTCGACGCGGTCGTGGAGGTCGGCCGGGGCCGGGGTGGACATCAGCGCTGCTCCTTGTCGAGAACCTACGGGACCGCCGCCACGTTCGGCACCGACTTGCGGAGATCGCCGCTCTTCAGGCCGATCGCCTTCGCCGCCGCCGCCGGGTCGGGGAACTTCGCCGCCGTCTGCTTCTCCCGGTCGTCCCGGACCCAGCGAACTCCGTCGAAGTGCCAGGTGAGGTAGGCGTAGCGGTGGTAGTCGTAGAGCTGCTCGCCGGCCTCGGGGAGCCAGGTCCAGGCGACGATCTCCGCGCCCGGCTGCTGCGGATCGACGTCCTCGATCGCGAAGCCGCCCTGGCTCTTGAAGACGAGCTGCTCGGGGACCAGGCCCCGGTAGTCGTTCCCCCGGAAGGCGTAGACGTTGGCGAAGAACGAGCTGTCGCCGTTCGGATCGGGGGCGCCCGCCACCAGCACCACCGCCGGCCCCACCGGCGCGATGTTCCGGATCACCGCCCCGGCCACCGTCACCCCCGGGGCCTTGAACCACTGGGCGAACCGCAGGGTGGGCTTTCCGCCCTTGGCCGGCGGCGCGAAGATCGCGATCGACACGGTGCCGGCCTCGCCCTTCGAGGCCCCGACCGCCACCCACTCCGGCTTCTTGTCACCGTCGAGATCGCCCACGAGCTTCTGCACCAGCACCTGGCCCGTGGGGAGGCCGGCCTCGAGATCGGCGTCCCAGCGGTCGGGGATCGCCGCGGGTTTGCCCGCCGGGGAGGCGGCGAGGAGGAGGGGCAGGAGCAGCGTGACGTTCATGGCGTCCTCGCGGGAGTGGCGGTGAGGCGCTCGAGGACGAGCGGGCGCCGGAGCGGCGGTGGCGCGTCCTCGAAGCGGTAAGCGGCGGCGACCCGGGCGATCACGGCGTCGACCGGGCCGGTGGCGGGGGCGTGAACCCGGACCAGCGGCTCGCCGGCCCGGACCGGCTCGCCGACGTGCCGGAGCAGCTCGAAGCCCACCGCCGGATCGACGGCGTCCTCCTTCTTCGCCCGGCCGGCGCCGAGGGTCACGGCGGCGTGGCCCAGTTCGAGGGAGTCGATATCGGCGACGAAGCCGTCCCGGCGGGCGGGGACCTCGAGGATCCGCGGCGCGGCGGGGAGGAGCGAGGGGTCGTCGACGGCGCGGGGATCGCCGCCCTGGGCCTCGACGATGGCCCGGAACTTGGCGAGGCCCGAGCCGTCGGCGATCGCCCGGCGGATCCTCAGCTCGCCGTCGGCGAGGTCGAGGGCGACGCCGCCCAGGAGCAGCATCTCCGCGTCGAGGCGCACGGTCAGCTCCACCACGTCGGCGGGGCCGCCGCCCCGGAGCACCTCGAGGGACTCGCGCACCTCGAGGGCGTTGCCGATGGTCCGCCCGAGGGGCTCGTCCATCGAGGTGAGGAGCGCCACCACGCGCTTCCCCATCGCCTCGCCCAGGTCGACCATGGTCCGGGCCAGGAGCCGGGCGTCCTCGATCCCCTTCATGAAGGCGCCGCGGCCGACCTTCACGTCGAGGACCAGGGCGTCGATCCCCTCGGCGAGCTTCTTCGAGAGGATCGAGGAGCAGATCAGGGGGATCGACTCCACCGTCGCGGTGGCGTCCCGGAGCGCGTAGAGCTTCTTGTCGGCGGGGGCGATGGTGGCGGTCTGGCCGATCAGGCAGCAGCCGAGTTCGGCCACCTGTTTCCGGAACCGCTCCGGCGGCAGGTCGACCCGGAAGCCGGGGATGGACTCGAGCTTGTCGAGGGTGCCGCCGGTGTGGCCGAGGCCGCGGCCGGAGATCATCGGCACCGGCACGCCGCAGGCGGCGACCAGGGGCGCGAGGGGGAGCGAGATCTTGTCGCCGACGCCGCCGGTCGAGTGCTTGTCGACCTTCACCCCGGGGACGTCGGCGAGGTCGAGGACCTCGCCGGAGTGGAGCATCGCGCCCGTCCAGGCCGAGAGCTCCGTGGCGTCGAGGCCCCGGAAGAACACCGCCATGAGGAGCGCCGCGACCTGGTAGTCGGGCAGTTCCCCCGCGGTATAGGCGGCGATGAACGAGCGGATCTCCTCCGGGGAGAGCCGCCCGCCGTCGCGCTTGCGCTGGATCAGCTCGTACGCGCGCATATTCCCTCGGCTACCACGCGGCCCGCCGGCCGCACAA
>JAEZJH010000248.1 GCA_023436385.1 Pseudomonadota bacterium | reverse complement strand
GCCGAGGCCGAGGGCGGCACCGGCAAGCTCAAGGACATGGCCGACGGCACCGTCGTCCCGGTGGAGCTGTCTCGCCTGGCCGCCGAGCTGACCGCCCGGATCGCCGGCCGGTAACGCGTGGTGGGCGAGGCACGACAGCCGGCCGCGACGCTCCCGGCGGTGGCGGCCCTGGTTGGCCCCACCGCCTCGGGCAAAACCGATCTGGCGCTGGCGATCGTCCGCCACCTCCCGGTGGAGGCGATCGCCTGCGACTCGCAGACGGTCTACCGGGGCCTCGACCTCGGCACCGCCAAGCCCACGGAGGCGGAGCGGGCCGCACTCCCGCACCACCTCCTCGACGTCGCCGAACCGTGGGAGGACTTCTCCGCCGCCCGGTACGCGGAGCTGGCCGACCGGGCGATCGCCGACGTCGCGGCGACGGGCAAGCTTCCCCTCCTCGTCGGCGGCTCCGGCCTCTACCTCCGGGCCGTCCTCGAGGGGGTCTTCGCCGCGCCGCCGAAGGACCCCGCGCTCCGCGCCGAGCTCGAGCGCCACGCCGCGGCGATCGGCCCCGAGGCGATCCACCGCGAGCTGACGGAGGTGGACCCGGCCACCGCCGCCCGCCTCCCGCCCAACGATCTCGTCCGGATCGTCCGGGCCCTCGAGGTCCACCGCCTCACCGGCCGGCCGATCTCCTGGCACCACGAGCGCGACCGGGGGCGGCCGCCCCGGTACCGGTCCCGCGTTCTCGTCGTCGCCCCCGACCGCGACGAGCTGGAGCGCCGGGTGCGCCGCCGGGCGGAAGCGATGTTCGACGCGGGCCTGGTCGAGGAGGCGGTGCGGCTCGCGGCCGATCCCCGAACCCGGGCCCGCCTCGAGCGCGTGATGGGCTACCGCGAGGCGCTGCTCTTCGCCGGGGGCGCGATCGATCGGGACGAGGCGATCCGCCGGACCGCGCTCGAGCAGCGGCGCTACGCGAAGCGGCAGCTCACCTGGTTCCGGGCGCTGCCGGCGGCGACCTGGCTGCCCTGGCCACCGGATCCCCGGGCGGCGGCGGTGGAGTTGGCCGCCTTCTTCGAACGGGCGTAGCGGCGGTCCTTGACCTTACCGGCCGGCCTCCCGGTCGAGCCGGTCCGCCCGCTCCCGGGAGATCCGCGCCCCCACCGGATCCCCCAGCTCTTCCAGCGCCGCCGCCAGGACCCGCGCCGCCTCTGCGGAGGTGGGGGCGTCCGCCGCCACCAGCCGGGCCGCGAGCCCGGGCTGTCCCCGGTCGAGGAGCGACACCGCCAGGCGGGCCGCCGGGGTGTGGATCTCCGCGGTAGAGGCCGGGAGGTGGCCCGGCCGGTCATCGTGGCCCGGATGTGCGGCGGCGAGGGCGAGGAGGGCGGCGGCGAGCGGTCCCACGAGCGGGAGATGGCCATCGGGGGCAGCGGCGTCCAGGGGATCTCCGTTCCCCCGGAACGCCCGGTGGTCGACCGCCGCCGGGCCTCCTCCGACCCGAACCTTTCGCTCCGCGACGGAACGAATGCCCACGGGTGGACACGGCTCCCGAACGGCGCAGGGCGTCGTTTACTCGGCTCGCGGAAGGGTGCTAATCCCTCCGGGCTCATGAGCCGGTACGCCCTGGACTTCGAGAGACCGCTGATCGACCTCGAGCAGAAGATCGAGGAGCTAAGGCAACTTGCCGCCGCCGGCGCCGCCGACCTGGGGGAGGAGCTGAACCGCCTGCAGAAGAAGGGCGACCGGCTCCGCGAGGAGATCTTCTCCGATCTCTCCCGGTGGCAGGTGGTGCAGCTGTCCCGGCACCCGGCCCGGCCGTACACCCTCGACTACATCGGGGCGTTGTTCACCGACTTCGTCGAACTCCATGGCGACCGCCGGTTCGGCGAGGACCCGGCGATCGTCGGCGGCTTCGGCCGGTTCGACGGCGAGCCGGTGCTGATCCTCGGTCACCAGAAAGGCCGCTCCACCAAGGAGAACCTGGCCCGGAACTTCGGGATGCCGCGCCCCGAGGGCTACCGGAAGGCGCTCCGGCTGATGGAGCTGGCCGAACGGTTCCGCCGGCCGATCGTCACCTTCATCGACACGCCCGGCGCCTACCCGGGGATCGGCGCGGAGGAGCGGGGCCAGGCCGAGGCGATCGCCGTCTGCCTCGAGCGGATGGCGTCCCTCGCCGTCCCGGTGGTCGCCTGCGTGATCGGGGAGGGCGGTTCCGGCGGCGCGCTGGCCATCGGGGTGGGAAACCGGGTATTGATGCTCGAAAACTCGGTCTACTCGGTGATCAGCCCCGAGGCGTGCTCGTCGATCCTCTACCGGGACTCGAGCAAGGCGGCGAAGGCCGCCGACGCCCTCAAGCTGACCGCGCGGGATCTCGAGGAGTTGGGAATCGTCGACGAGGTGATCGCCGAAGCGCCGGGGGGCGCCCACCGCGATCCCGGGCTCACCGCCCGCCACGTCGGCGGGTCGCTGCGCCACCACCTGGGGCAGCTTCGGTCGATGTCGTCGGCGGCGCTGGTCGAGGATCGGTACCGCAAGTTCCGAGCCCGTGGCGTCGTTGAGGAAGAGGGCTAGGAAGGGCTTA
>JAEZJH010000246.1 GCA_023436385.1 Pseudomonadota bacterium | reverse complement strand
GAAGCCCTTCGTCGCCAGGACCTTGGTGATCGCCGCGGTGAGCGTGGTCTTCCCGTGGTCGACGTGACCGATCGTGCCGATGTTCGCGTGCGGCTTCTTGCGCTCGAACTTTTCCTTCCCCATCTCTTCCTCCGGACCTCGCCCGACGGGCGCGGCCCCTAGCCCTTCATCTTCGCGATGATCTCGTCGGCGATGTTCTTCGGGACTTCCTGGTACTGCGCGAACTGCATGGTGTAGGTCGCGCGGCCCTGGGTCATGCTGCGGAGCGCGGTGGCGTAGCCGAACATCTGCGCCACCGGGACCTCCGCCCGGATCACCTGCATCTGGCCCCGCGGCTCCATGCCGAGGATGCGGCCACGGCGCGCGTTGAGGTCGCCCACGACCGCGCCCATGAAGTCTTCCGGCGTCTCCACCTCGGTGGCCATCATCGGCTCGAGGAGCACCGGGCTCGCCTTCTCGCAGGCCTCCTTGAAGGCCATCGAGCCGGCGATCTTGAACGCCATCTCGTTCGAGTCGACGTCGTGGTAGCTGCCGTCGAAGAGCTCCACCTTGACGTCGACCATCGGGTAGCCGGCGAGGACGCCGGAGTCCATCGCCTCCTCGGCGCCCTTGCCGATGGCGGGGATGAACTCCTTGGGGATCACCCCGCCGACGATGGCGTTGACGAACTCGAAGCCCTTCCCCGCCGGCTGCGGGTGAACCCGGAGCCAGCAGTGGCCGTACTGCCCGCGACCGCCGGTCTGGCGGATGTAGCGGCCCTCCGCCTCCACCGACTTGCGGATGGTCTCGCGGTAGGCCACCTGCGGCTTGCCAACGTTGGCCTCGACCTTGAACTCGCGCTGCAGCCGGTCGACGATGATCTCCAGGTGCAGCTCGCCCATCCCGGAGATGATCGTCTGGCCCGACTCCTCGTCGGTGCGAACCCGGAACGAGGGATCTTCCACCGCCAGCCGGCCGAGGGAGGCGCCCAGCTTCTCCTGGTCCGCCTTGGTCTTCGGCTCGATGGCGACGGCGATCACCGGGTTCGGGAACTCCATCTTCTCGAGGACGATCGGCTTCGCCTCGTCGCAGAGCGTGTCGCCGGTGGTGGCGAGCTTCAGCCCCACGGCCGCGACGATCTCCCCGGCGAAGATCTCGGTGATCTCCTCCCGCTTGTTCGAGTGCATCCGCAGGAGGCGACCGACGCGCTCGCGCTTCCCCTTCACCGGGTTGTAGACGGCGACGCCGGACTCGAGCTTGCCGGAGTAGACCCGCAGGTAGGTCAGCTGACCGACGAACGGGTCGTTCATGATCTTGAAGGCCAGGGCGGAGAACGGCGCGTCGTCCCGAGCGGGCCGCGCGGCGTCCCCGCCGTCCGGGGTCTTGCCCTGAACGTCGGGGATGTCGGTCGGCGCCGGCAGGTAATCGACGACGCTGTCGAGAATCTGCTGCACGCCCTTGTTCTTGAAGGACGCGCCGCAGAGCACCGGCGTCACCCGCATGGCGATGGCGGCCCGCCGGAGAGCGACGCGAATCTCTGCGTTGGCCGGCTCCTCGCCGGCCAGGTACTTCTCGAGGAGACCGTCGTCGAACTCGGCGACCGACTCGAGGAGGTGCTTGCGCGCCTCTTCGAGCTCCAGGGCCTGCTCGGGATCGGGCTCCCCGACGTGGAAGGTCGCGCCCAGGTCCTCGTCGTCAAAGGTGATCGCCTTCCCCTCGATCACATCGAGGACCCCGCGGAAGGAGTCCTCGGCGCCGATGGGAAGGAAGATCGGGACCGGGTTGGTGCCCAGCCGCTCGCGCATCATCGCCACGGCGCGATCGAAGTCGGCGCCGACCCGGTCCATCTTGTTGACGAAGGCGATCCGCGGGACCTGGTACTTGTCCGCCTGCCGCCAGACCGTCTCCGACTGCGGCTGGACGCCGGCGACCGCGCAGAAGACCGCGACGGCGCCGTCGAGGACGCGCAGCGACCGCTCCACCTCGACGGTGAAGTCGACGTGGCCGGGGGTATCGATGATGTTGATGCGGTGATCGCGCCAGGAGCAGGTGGTGGCGGCGGAGGTGATGGTGATTCCCCGCTCGCGCTCCTGCTCCATCCAGTCCATGGTGGCCGCGCCCTCATGGACCTCGCCGATCTTGTGGATGCGACCGGTGTAGAAGAGGATCCGCTCGGTCGTGGTGGTCTTGCCCGCGTCGATGTGGGCCATGATCCCGATGTTGCGGGTCCTCTCCAGAGGAACGAGGCGTGCCATCTGTCTCTCTCCTCGAGAGGCGTCCCACATCAACGCCTGGGTTCACGACCAAGCCGCCGCCCTCGCAGGGCGACGGACCGACCAAGCTGTCAGAGAGCGGTGCTGCGGCCGACACCACGCCGGCCTCGATCGTCTCTCTCGTTGCGACCACGGCGACCCGGCCCCACCCGCGGCGGGGCCCGGCCCTTCCCTACCACACTACCAACGGTAATGCGCGAAGGCCTTGTTGGCCTCGGCCATCTTGTGCGTGTCCTCGCGCTTCTTCACCGCGTTGCCGCGGTTGTTGGCCGCGTCGAGGATCTCGCCCGCCAGCTTCTCCGCCATGGTCTTCTCGCCACGGTCGGAGGAGTAGTTGATGAGCCAGCGCATCCCGAGGGCGACCCGGCGATCGGGGCGAACCTCGACCGGCACCTGGTAGGTCGCACCGCCAACCCGGCGGCTCTTGACCTCGAGGACCGGCTTGACGTTGTCGAGAGCCTTCTTGAAGAGCTTGAGCGGATCGTCGTTGGACTTGGCCTGGACGATATCCAGGGCACCGTAGACGATACGCTCGCCCGTCGACTTCTTGCCGTCCTGCATCACCGCGTTCATGAACTTGGCGACGAGGCGGTCGTTGAACTTCGGGTCGGGCAGGATCCTGCGCTTTTCGACTTCGCGACGGCGAGGCATCTTCTCGTTCCTTCAGAATCCGAAAGGGATCAGCTGGGCTTCTTCGCGCCGTACTTGGAACGGCTGCGCTTGCGCCCCTGAACGCCGACCGAGTCGAGCGTCCCGCGGACGATATGGTAGCGGACGCCAGGGAGGTCCTTCACACGACCACCGCGGATCAGCACCACCGAGTGCTCCTGGAGGTTGTGACCCACGCCCGGGATGTAGCTGGAGACCTCGATCCCGTTGGTGAGGCGAACGCGGGCGACCTTCCGGAGGGCCGAGTTCGGCTTCTTCGGCGTCGTCGTGTAGACGCGAGTGCAGACACCCCGGCGCTGGGGCGACTGCTGGAGAGCGGGCGCCTTTTCCTTGGCCTTGATGGCCTGGCGGCCCTTCCGGATGAGCTGGCTGATCGTCGGCATTCGGTTCGATCCGCGTGGCCCCTCGACAAGCGAAGGGCGAGTTCGGCGAAATGGAGCGGCGCATTATAGGGATCTGCCGATCCCTGTCAAGCAGTACTTCCGGTCTGTCGCGGGCCTCGATGCGCCCGGTCGGCCGCCCGCAGAAAGGCGTGCTTTGTACCCGACGCGGCGCCGGTGTCAAGGGCGATCGCGTCCGTCGCGCCGTTCCTGCCTCGCTGGGTTGCGATCGCTCCGGGCGTTTTCAAGCCCCCGCGCGGGGACCGGGACGCCGCCGGGTCTTACTCCGGCCCGAGACCGGCTTCCGGGCCTCCCCTCCCCGCTTGCGGGTCCCCTGGTCCTTCGTCCGCCTTCCCGGCAAGGGAACGGGCCGCTGCGAGGGGGGGATGGCGCGAAACAGGAGCCCGCAGAAGGGGCACCGCTCGGAGGGAATGTCGACCACCAGGTGGCAGCCCGGGTACTTCGGACCCTGCTGCGGGCGGGCTCGGGCCCGGCCGTCGAAGGCGCCGGCCCGGAGCACCCGCACCTCTCCGCCCTCGAGCCGGGCGAGCCGGCTCTCGACCTCGGCCAGCCGGGCCTCGAGCCGGGCCAGCTGCTCCGGCACCGT
>JAEZJH010000233.1 GCA_023436385.1 Pseudomonadota bacterium | reverse complement strand
CTCCTCGTGGAGGAACCCCACCCGCTCCTCGACCGCGGCGATGGCGTCGGCGTCGAGGATCTCCCGTAGGTCGGCGTCGCCCAACAGCTCCCGGAGCTGCGCCTCGTCGATCGACAACGCCAGCGCCCGCCGCTCGGCGAGCGGCGCGTCCCCGTCGTAGATGGCGTTGGCGACGAAGCCGAAGAGGATCGCGGAGGCGAAGGGCGACGGCGCCTCCGCGTCGGCGGTGACCACCTTCAGCGAACGCCGCTCGATCCGTTCGAGGACCTCCCGGAGCGCCCGGAGATCGAAGGCCTCCGTCAGGCACTCCCGGTAGGTCTCGAGGAGCATCGGGAAGGAGCCAAACCGGGCCGCCACCCCCAGGAGATCGGCGGCGCGCTTGCGCTGCTGCCAGAGCGCGGTGCGCTGCCCCGGACGCCGCCGCGGCAGGAGCAGCGCCCGGGCGGCGATCTCCCGGAACCGGGAGGCGAAGAGGGCCGTCCCCGGGAGCTGCCGGAGCACCAGCCCCTCCAGCTCCGCCGGCGAGGGGAGGAACAGCGCCAGATCGGGCCGCTCCTCCGTCTCCGGGAAGCGGACCACGAAGCCGTCGTCGGTCCACATCGTCTCGACGGCCAGGCCCCGCTCGTCGGCGACCTTGGCCTCGACCGCCATCGCCCAGGCGGCGTGGACCTTCCCGCCGAAGGGCGAGAGCACGCAGATCCGGTGATCGCCCAGCTCGTCCCGGCCCCGCTCGATCACCACCGTCCGGTCGTCGGGGATCGCCGAGCCGGACGCCCGCTGGTCCTCGAGGTACTGCACCAGGTTCGCGGCGGAGCGGTCGTCGAGGTCGTGCTCGCGGCGGAGCAGCTCGATCGCCGCGGCCCGCGGGAGCGAGGCGAGATCCCGCACCAGCTTGCCGATGGTGCGCCCCAGCTCCGCCGGCCGCCCGGCGGTGTCGCCGTGCCAGAAGGGCATCTTCCCCGGCTGCCCCGGCGCCGGCGAGACCAGCACGCGGTCGTGGGTGATCTCCTCGATCCGCCAGGACGACGCGCCCAAGAGAAACACCTCGCCGACCTTGCTCTCGAAGACCATCTCCTCGTCGAGCTCGCCGACCCGGGCCTGCCGCCCTTCCGCGCCGGCGAGAAACACGCCGAAGAGGCCGCGATCGGGGATGGTGCCGCCGTTCACCACCGCGACGCGCCGCGCGCCCTCCCGCGGCGCGAGCGTCCCGCCGATCCGATCCCAGGTGAGCCGGGGCCGGAGCTCGGCGAAGTCGTCCGACGGATAGCGGCCGGAGAGCAGGTCGAGGACGCCCTCGAAGGCGCTCCGCGAGAGCGCGGCGAACGGCGCCGCCCGCCGCACCACCGCGAACAGCTCGTCGACGCTCCAGGGATCCATCGACACCATCGCCACCAGCTGCTGGGCGAGGACGTCGAGCGGGTTCCGCGGGTAGCGCAGCTCCTCGACCTTCCCCTCGTGCATCCCGCGGGTGAGGGCGGCGCAGGCGACGAGGTCGCCGCGGTACTTCGGGAAGATCACCCCGCGGGACGGCGCGTCCACCTGGTGGCCGGCCCGGCCGATCCGCTGCATCCCGCTCGACACCGAGGGTGGCGCCTCGCACTGCACCACCAGGTCGACCGCGCCCATGTCGATGCCCAGCTCGAGCGACGAGGTGGCGACGAGGCCGGCGAGCTGGCCGCGCTTCAGGAGGTCCTCGACCTCGAGGCGCTGGGCCCGGGCCAGCGAGCCGTGGTGGGCCCGCACCAGCATCTCGCCGGCCAGCTCGTTGAGCGCCCCGGCAAGCCGCTCGGCGGTGCGGCGGCTGTTGACGAAGATCAGCGTCGAGCGGTGGGCCCGGACCAGTTCGAGGAGCCGGGGATGGATCGCGGTCCAGATCGACGGCCGCGACGGCCCCGCCGCCGCCGGCCCACTCTGCAGCTCCAGCGCCGCCCCGAGGTTGGCCATGTCCTCGACCGGCACCTCCACGGTCAGCGCCAGGGCCTTCTTGCGCCCCGCGTCGGTCACCGTCACCTCGCGGAAGTGCGGCGTCGCGGTGGGATCGGCGGCGGCCTCGATCGGCGAGACGGTGGCCACCACCTCGCCCTTCGGCGCGGCGCCCTTCCGCCGGGGCCGCTCGGGCGCCTCCTCCTCTCCGTTTCCCGCGAGGACCCCGGCGACGGCGGTGCGGGCCGCGGCCCGGGTGCGGACGGCGCGCCGGCCGGCGACCGGCTTCGGCTCCACGCCGCCCAGGAACCGCGCGATCTCCTCGAGGGGACGCTGGGTGGCGGAGAGCCCGATGCGCTGCAGCGCCCGGCCGCTTACCCACTCGAGCCGCTCGAGCGAGAGCGCCAGGTGCGAGCCCCGCTTCGTCGGCGCCAGCGCGTGGATCTCGTCGACGATCACCGTGTCGGCGGAGCGGAGCGCCTCCCGGGCGTTGGAGGTGAGCAGGAGGTAGAGCGACTCCGGGGTGGTGATCAGGATGTCGGCGGGCGCCCGGAGGAACCGCGCCCGTTCGGCGGGCGGCGTGTCGCCGGTGCGGATGGCGATCTCCGGCGCGTGGAAGGAGGCGCCCAGCTCGCGGGCGGCGTGCTCGATCCCCGCCAGTGGCGCCCGGAGGTTCTTCTCCACGTCCACCGCCAGCGCCTTCAGCGGCGAGACATAGACGACGCGGCAGCGCTGCTTGGGCGGAGGCGCCGGCCGAAACATCAGCCGATCGAGGCAGGCGAGGAAGGCGGCGAGGGTCTTGCCGCTGCCGGTGGGGGCGAGGAGGAGCGTCGACTCGCCCCGGGCGATCGCCGGCCAGGCCTTCGCCTGGGCGCCGGTGGGGGCGGCAAAGGAGCGCTCGAACCAGGTCCGAACGGCGGGATGGAACGAGGCGAGGGGCGAGGTAAGGGAGTGCCGGGCCATGGCCATCGATCGATAACGCACGGGCGGGACGGGGGCTTTCGAAATCGTCCGAAGCCCCATCCCGCCCGCGGCGTCTCGCGATCGGCCGTCGGCCTTACGCGACCTTCTCGAACTTCTCGCCGGGCAGGCCGCACACCGGGCACTTGCCGTCCGGCCGGCCGAACTCGAGGTCGCCGCACACCGGGCAGATGTAGATCTCGAGGTTCGCGTCGAGATCCTTCCCCGCCTTCACCGCCTCGAGGGCCGCGGTGTAGAGCTTGGCGTGGACCTTCTCCACCTCGTTGGCCCAGGCGAGCATGTTCTTCGCCTTGTGGCCCTCGGCCTTCGCCTGCTCGACCATCGGCGGATACATCTCGGTGAACTCGTGGGTCTCGCCGGCGACGGCGTCCTGCAGGTTCTCGAGGGTGGTGCCGACCCCGCCCATGTTCTGGAAGTGCGCCAGCGCGTGGATCGTCTCCGCGTCGGCGGCGGCCCGGAAGAGCCGGGCGATCTGCGGGAAGCCGTCCTTCTCCGCCTTCTTGGCGTAGGCGAGGTACTTCCGGTTGGCCTGGCTCTCGCCGGCGAAGGCGACCTTGAGGTTCTCGACGGTGGTGGGCATGGGTGGCTCCTCGGATTGGGGTTCGCCTGCCCGTGTACGCCGGGATCGGGCCCCGGTACAACCCCCAAAGGGGCGCGCCGTCCCAGACGGGCGATCCGGCGGTGGGCCCCCGTTCCTACCTTTCCGGAACGGGCGTTGGACGCCCCTCACCGGAGCCTCGATGACCCTCCGCAAGTGGCTTCCGATCCTGCTGGGACCGGTCCTCTGGGCCCTTTGGGGCTGTGCCGGCCGAGCGCCGCCCGAGGCCGCGCCGGCGGCGGACGCCGGGGCCCAGGGCGCCTTGCCGGACGACGCCCAGGGGATCGAGCTCTTCCTCGCCGAGAACCGGGGGACGGTCGCCCGGGCCGACCTGGCGGCCGAGCGGGCTGCCGGGGAGGAGACCCGGGCGCTGGCCCGGCTCCTGGCGGCGGAACATCGGGACTTCGCGGCGCGGCTCGGGGACCTGGTCTCGCGGCTGGCGATCGAGCCCGAGGCCACCGCGGAGAGCCGCCGGGTCCGGGCCGCGGACGACACGCTCCTCGCCGAGCTGGGGAAGCTCCACGGCCCGGGGTTCGACGAGGCGTGGCGGAAGGCGGAGGCCGCGGCCCACGAGCGGCTCCGGGAGCGGCTCGACGGGGTGCTGGTCCCCGCCGCCCGCAACCAGGAGTACCGGGCGGCGCTCCTCGAGATCCGCCCGCGGATCGCCGCTCACCTGCGGGAGCTGGGCGGCCCGCCGCTCGAGCCGCCCCGCGAACCCTGACGGCTCGACCGCCGGCGACGCGGCTACTCGAGGCCGGTGATCGCCGTCCCCTTCGGCCAACGGACCTCGTACCGCAGCTCCACCACCTTCTCGCCCTTGGCCGGCAGCTCGAGGAGGTGGACCCGCACGCCGCGCTTCATCGGGTCCTCCTTCTCCGTCGGCTTGGTGGTGCCGTCGAGGAGCGCCACCTCCACCTCGCCGTCCCGGCTCACCGGCACCCGGTCGACCAGCTTTACCTTCACCGGCTTGCCGTAGAGGTTCTTCACCGTGGTCCGCACCCGGTACCGGATCGACTCGTCCTTCCCGAGGAGGCCGCGTTCGTCCCGGAAGCGCTCGACCACCTTGCGCTCCACCCGGACCCGATCGTCGGCGCCGAAGGCCAGCTCGACCTTGTCGCCGGGGGCGACGAGCGGCAGGTTGGTCTTGCCGACGAACTCCGGGCCGAGGAAGAGGCTCACCGGTCCGGGGAGGAGCGGCGCGGTGTTTCCATTTTCCGCGGTGGCGACCAGATACACCTGCGGATCGATCCGCGGGGCCGCCAGGCGCACCAGCTCCGCCTTCATCGGGAAGGTGGAGAGGAAGGCCTCCCGGGGCCGGCCCGCGCCGGAGACCGTCTCCCGCCGCGGGATGGCGAAGCTGGCGGAGAGCAGCCCCTCCTGCACCACCGCCTCGGGCTGGACCAGGTCGTAGACCGCGCCGCCGTCCGACTCCTCGTCGTCGCTGGCGATCCGGGCGGACTTCTCCTCGTACGACCGGGGGGCCGCCGAGGGAGCCGGCGCCCCCAATCCCCGGGAGCGCATCAACTGCTGCGGCGCGTACCGATCGAGCCAGGCGGTGGTCAGCTCCGGGACCACCAGGCTCCGCCGCGGGGTGGTGGTCGAGACCTCGAGGCGCACGTCGTTCCAGTCCTCGCCGGTGGACTGGGAGATCGAGGCCCGGAGCTCCATCCGCAGCTCCCCGCTGTCGGGGTCGAGCCGCGCGTCCCAGATCGGCGCCCAGGTCGCGCCGTAGACCAGGTAGGTGACGTCGAGCTCCACCGCCCCGCCGCGGGCAGCGGCCAGCTCCACCGCCACGGTCTTGGTGGAGGTTCGGGCCTTGGCCTGGAGCTGGTTCTCCTCGGCCTGGGCGGCGGCGAGGCGCCGCGCCAGCTCGCGCCCCTCGGCCTCGATCGCCCGGAGCTCCACCAGCACTGCCGAGAGCTCCCGGGTGGAGAAGTCGAGGAGCGCCTGCCACTCCTTGGGATCGGTCTTCCGCACCGCGAGGTTCTCGGTCCGCTCGCTCACCCAGGTCGAGCGGAGCGATTCGAGGAGCGCCTTGCGGTTCTCCGCCGCCGTCCGCCGATCGGCCAGGGCCCCCTGCTGCGCCTGGAGCGCCTCCACCGCCCGCCGGGCCGCCACCACCTCGGGGTCGTCGGAGGCGGCCCGGGCCTGCCGCTCGACGGTGACGCCGAAGAGCTGCACCCCGGCGGCGCCCTTCCCCTCGATGCGGATCGAGTCGTCGGCCAACACGTCGGGGAGCCCCTCGAACAGGACGCGGGAGTTGCCGGCCTCGAGGTGGACCGAAGCGCGCCGGGTGACCCGGGCGGCGCCCTGGTGGACGGAGACGGCCTCGATCCGCGAGGCGGGGCGGTACTCGCCCGGCGCGGCGGCAGCGGCGGCGGCCAGGGGGAAGACCAGGAGCAAGGGGATGGCAAGGAGGCGCATGGGTACCTCGACTCGACCGGAAGGGGACGAGCGGGCATACGCCCGGCGTGTCGAAACATTCAAGCGGGGCGAATCGGTGCGTCTGCCGTGGAGGGGAAAAAAGCGGGGCGCCCGCCGTTTCCGACGCGCGCCCCGCGGTTTCGCTCTGGGGGGAACCGAGCGACACCGGGGCAAGGTTGGATGCGGCGAGGCTCCGGCGCAATCGCCACACCCGCCGCCGAGGGCCGAGGAGCCCGCCCGCGAGGGTCCTGGAGGGGCCGGAACCTCAATGCCTCGGGAGGGGGAAGCGTGTCCTCGCCGCCACGCTGGGGACCGGCAGGGCGCGGAGCCGACCTCCGCGGAGGCCCTCCCCGAACGCGCCGGTGACCGCGCGGGTGCCGGTGATTACGAGAGGGACGCCGCCGCGGGCTCACATGCCGACGAGATGCCGGGTCGGCGTGCATCCGGGCCCGCCGCGGCGCCATTCCAGGCGCCGGCGGCGATTGCCTCCCGGAGCGAGCGGAAGAACCGCGCCGGCGGGACCGCCGGTGAACCGGCGGTCCCGCGGTGCGTAAGGC
>JAEZJH010000224.1 GCA_023436385.1 Pseudomonadota bacterium | reverse complement strand
GAGTAGCTCTGGGGCTTGGCGATGGCGTTGACCAGGTGGTAGCGGAGGTCGCCCATCCGCGCGTTCTTGGCGTTCCGGCAGACGGCGAGGGTCTCCTCGTCGCCGCGCTCCGCGGCCTCGAAGCAGGCGGCCGCGGTCATCCCCTCGGGGAGCCGCGGTCCGCCGCAGGCCTCCGGATCGTCGGCCTGGACCGGCGAGTGGCAGAGGACCACCAGCTCGGCCTGCTTGGCCGCGGCGATCACCCCCGGCGTGTAATCCCGGGCGGCGCCCAGCTCGTCGGCGACGGTCGCGCAGTCCTCGCCGGCGTAGGCCTTGCCGGCCCGGCAGTCGTCGACCTCGCGAGCGAGGGCGATCGCGTCCAGGGCGTCGTCCATCTGCCCGTGCCACACCGGGTACTTGTCGGCGCAGTCACTCTCGTCGCCGACCCGCTGGCACTCGGCGTAGTGGGCGGCCATCACCGCGCTCCGGAGGGCGACGTCCCACTCCTGGGCCGCCCAGGAGGTGCCGTCGAAGTACTCCGGGTTGGAGCCGGTGGCGTAGTACCAGACCTGCGGCACCGCCTTGCGGGCGCGGAACGGCAGGGTGCACTTCTGGTTGAAGGTGTCGCAGCGGGAGCCGCCCAGGCCGGTCCGGAGGGTGACCTCCTGGCACTCGTCGGCGGTGCCGTCGGGGCCTTCGGCGAGCACCAGGCGGCCGGCGCCGTCGCGCTGCGGGGCGCCGTTCCCGTCGAGGACGACGTGCAAGAGGTCGCGGTTCGGATCCTCGCCGGCGGGCGTGGTCCCGGGGGTGTAGCACTCGACCGGGCCGGTCATCGCCTCGGCGTCCTCGTACGAGTGGCTCCGCTCCCAGAGGTTGTAGCGGCTGATCATCCGGCGGTGGCGATCGTCGGTGAGGCCGTAGTTCCGGGCGTAGCCGTAGCGCTCCACGAAGAAGGCGCCGAAGGCCTTGAAGCGGAGGCCGTCCCAGTCCTGGGGCTCGTAGTCGCGGTCGACCACCCGGCGGAACGAGTGGCGGATGGTGATCTCCGTCGGGTTGCAGTTGCCCTCGGGCGCGGTCCCGCCGGCGAAATCGGCGCCGAACTGGCAGGCGGGATACTGGCTGATCCCCCAGTTGAACCGGGAGATGTCGACCATCTCCGGGATCGCGAAGGCCTTGACGGTAACGTCGAAGTAGCCCTCGTCGGTGGAGAAGTGCGGCGCGTCCTCGGCCGTGGGATCGTTCACGTAGTAGGCGAGCGGCTCGTAACGGACGCCGGTCATCCCCAGCACGGAGAGCGTGTCGAAGTCGTAGGCGGTGGTCACCAGGTTCTTCGACCAGTCCACCCGGAAGTACTTGCGCTCGTACCAGGGGCGGTCGGTGGTGTTCTCTTCGACCACGTTGGACCGCTCGCCGGTGGTCGGGTTGTAGCGCCGCTGGATGTCGAAGTGGCTCTCGATCCGGAAGGCGGCGACGACGATCCCGTCGTCCGCGGCCAGGCCCGCGCCGGCCCCCTTGTCGTCGCTCGCGTCGATCCGCTCGTAGGCGAGGCGGGCGAGGAGCAGCTCCTGCTGGATCACCCAGCGGATCCGGGAGAGCGGCGACGCGGAGGTCGAGGTGAAGAGCATGAACTGATCGGCGCCGTAGCCGACGTCGACCACGGAGGCCCGGGTCCAGAACTCCGGGTCGTCGGAGGGATCCTGGAGATCTTCGCCGACGAAGAAGGTCTTCTCGAGCGCGTTGGGCTGCACGAAGCTCACCGGCGCCTGCTCCTCGCCACAGGCCGCCAGGGCGACCAGCGCGAGGGGGAGCCAGAGGCCGCCCGAAAATCGGAATCGCATGTGTTCCTCCCGTGGAGACACCGACCACCTGCCGGGGGGAATTGCAGGAGGCGGGCCGAGGGAGAGACGGGCGAATCCGGGCTTTGAAATGCAAAAAACCGAACCCTGAGTCGGGTTCGGTTCGGGGTGGCGAACTGGTTCGCCGGGTGGGCGTTCGGCGCGGTGGACCGGGCGCCCCCCCTGGGACGGGGAGGGCGGTCAGCCGAACACGGCCTCGAGGAGGTCGGCCGCCACCGGCGTGAAGAACAGCTCGTGTCGGCCCAGCGCCGGATGCACCAGCGCATACATCCCCTGGCGGAGCGGCGTCCCGGCGGGAATTCGAAACAGAATGGCGAAGGGGGCCCGCGTCGACCCGGGGTGGGCCCCGGCCGCCCCGGTCCGCACCTCGAGGAGCGGCGCCGGGAACGCTCCTTCCTCGACCTCCAGGGTGAAGGTCTGGCCGACCAGCGGGGCGAAGTGATCGGCGCGGAGATCGGCGAGGGCGATCACGCCGCCCTCCCGGGCTTCACGGAGACCAGGATCCCGCCGTCGGGCAGGACGGAGAGCCAGGTCGGGATCCCGCCCTCCGGGCGGTGACGCTGGCGGAAACGCCCCCCGTCGTCGAAGACGTGGACCAGCCCGGCGACGGGGTCGGCGACGTGGACGTCGCCCCGGCCGTCGATCCGCACGCAGCGGGGCGAGAC
>JAEZJH010000132.1 GCA_023436385.1 Pseudomonadota bacterium | reverse complement strand
GCTTACGAGCATGCGTTGGCTCCCGATCGCGGCACCGTATACACCCGGGTGCCGCCATCTGTCTGCCTCCGCACCGTGACGGCTCTGCAACAAAGCCGCTGCCCGCCCGCCCCGGGAGCGTCCGGAGGGACGCCCATGTGTTCAGGTGAGGAGGGGTGGTCTAGCGGCTGTGGGGGTGCCGAACGTCCCTACCCTCGACGTAGAAGATCACCATTTCCGCGAGGTTGGTCGCGTGATCGGCGATCCGTTCGAGATGCTTGGCGACGAAGAGGATCGCCGTGGCCCGCTGGGTCGTCGACGGGTCCTCGATCATGTAGGAGAGCAGCTCCCGGAAGATCTGGTGGTAGAGGCCATCGATCTCGTCGTCCCGGGCGAGGACGTCCCGGGCCTTGGCGGTGTCGGCGGCCACGAAGGAGTCGAGGGCGTCCTTCAGCATCGACTGGGCCGCCTGCGACATCCGGGGGACGTCGATGTAGGGCTTGAGCTGGGGCTGGGCGTTCAGCTCCTTCGCCCGCTCCGCCACGTTGACCGCCAGATCGCCGATCCGCTCGAGGTCGGTGACCACCTTGAGCGCGAGGGTGATGAACCGGAGGTCGCTCGCCGCCGGCTGTCGGAGCGCCAGGAGCCGGAGGCAGAGCTCGTCGATCTCCACCTCGAGGCGGTTCACCCGCCGATCGTCGCGGATCACCTCGTCGGCGAGGTCGGTGTTCCGCTCGGTGAGGGAGCGCACGGCCCGGGCGATCGCGTCCTCCACCAGGCCGCCCAGGGTGAGGAGCTTCTGCCGCAGCTCGTTGAGCTCGGCCTCGTAGATCTTGTCGGTGTGCCGCGTGGCCATGACGAAATCCTAACCGAACTTCCCGGTAACGTAGTCCTCGGTCCGGCGCTGGGCGGGGGTGGTGAAGATCGTCTGCGTCCGATCGAACTCCACCAACTCGCCCATGTAGAAGAAGGCCGTGTAATCGCTGACCCGGGCGGCCTGTTGCATGTTGTGGGTGACAATCACGATCGTGTAGCGCTCCTTCAGCTCGCGGATCAGCTCCTCGATCCGGGCGGTGGCGATCGGATCGAGGGCGCTGGCCGGCTCGTCCATGAGCAGGACCTCCGGCTCCACCGCCAGGGCCCGGGCGATGCACAGCCGCTGCTGCTGGCCGCCGGAGAGTCCCAGGGCCGAACCGTGGAGCCGGTCCTTGACCTCGTCCCAGAGCGCCGCGGCCTCGAGGGAGCGCTGCACCCGCTCGTCGAGCCGCCCCCGCTCCTTCATCCCCAGGAGCCGGGGCCCGAAGGCGACGTTGTCGTAGATGGTCTTGGGGAACGGGTTCGACTTCTGGAACACCATCCCCACCCGGCGGCGGAGGTCGACCACGTCCATGCCCGGCGCGTTGACGTCCTCGCCGTCGAGGGCCGCCACCCCCGCGGTCCGGGCCCCGGGGATGAGGTCGTTCATCCGGTTGAAGCAGCGGAGGTAGGTGGACTTGCCGCAGCCCGAGGGACCGATCAGCGCGGTCACCCGGTGCTCGGGCATGGCGAGGTCGATCCCGTGGAGGGCCCGCTTCTCCCCGTACCAGACCTCGAGGCCCTTCGAGGTGAGCTTGGGACGTTCGACTTCCAGCATGGTGGCTAGGCCCTGGCGCCACGCAGGCGGCTGCGGAGCGCGACGGCGACGAGGTTCAGGCAGAAGGTGACGAGGAGGAGGACGAGGACGGTGCCGTAGAGGATCGGCTTCGCGGCGTCGACGTCCGGGGACTGGGTGGCGAGGACGTAGACGTGGTAGCCGAGGTGCATGAACTGGTCGTACGGCCTGGTCGGAAGGTGGGGGAGGAAGTAGGCCGCGCCGGTGAAGAGGATCGGTGCCGTCTCCCCCGCGCCCCGGGCGACGGCAAGGATCGCGCCGGTGAGGATCCCGGGGAGGGCCTGGGGCAGGACCACCTGCGACAGCGCCTCGAAGCGCGTGCAGCCCAGGGCGAGGGCCGCCTCCCGGTGTTCCCGGGGCACGGTGCGGAGCGCCTCCTCGGTGGCGACGATCACCACCGGTAGGGTGAGCACCGCCAGCGTCAGCGCGGCCCAGAGGATCGCCGGCTGCCCCCACACCACCCGGCCGGCGTGGAACAGGGAGTCGATCCCCCCGCCGACGAACTGGACGAAGAAGCCCAGGCCGAAGAGGCCGAAGACGATCGAGGGGACGCCCGCCAGGTTGTAGACCGCGGTGCGGATCAGTCCGGCGACGCGGCTCTCCGGGGAGGCGTACTCGTGGAGGAAGATGGCGGTGAGCACGCCCACCGGCACCACCGCCACGGTCATCGCCAGCACCAGGGCGACGGTGCCGAAGATCGCCGGGAAGATCCCGCCCCCGAGCATCCCGTCGCTGGGCGCCTGGGAGAGGAACTCCCAGGAGAGCTGCGGCAGGCCGTTCCGGAGGACGTCGAAGAGGATCAGCGCCAGGGTGAGCAGGATCACCGCCGCCGCCGAGCCGGTGACGCCGGCGAAGAGGACGCTGGGCCGATCGGAGCGTGCGCCTCTCATGCGGCGATCCCTCCGAGCCGCTTCCGGAGGCGGGCGACGTACCAGCTGCCCAGGGCGTTGAAGCCGAGGGTGATCGCGAAGAGGAGCACCCCCAGGAAGAAGAGCACCGACCAGTGGGCGCCGCCGACCACCACCTCCCCCATCTCCGCGGCGATGGTCGCCGGGATGGTGCGGGCGGGCATGGTGGGATCGAGGTTGGCCACCGCGGCGTTCCCCGAGGCCATCAGCACGATCATCGTCTCGCCCAACGCCCGGCCGAAGCCGAGGACGATCGCCGCGAAGATCCCGGGCGAGGCCGCCGGCAGGATCACCGACCAGGCGGTGCGGGCCTTCGAGGCCCCGAGGGCGAGGGCCGCCTCTCGGTAGCTCCGGGGCACGGCCACCAGCGCGTCTTCACTCACCGTGTAGACCACCGGGACGATGGTCAGGCCCAGGGCCACGCCCGCCACCACCGCGTTGAGCCGGTAGACGAAGCCGAAGGTGTCCTGGAAGAGGCTGGCCAGGACCACCAGGGCGAAGAAGCCCAGGACCACGGAGGGGATGCTGGCGAGGAGCTCGATCGCCGGCTTCACCGTCTCCCGGAGCTTCCGCGAGGCGAACTCCGCCGAGTAGGCCGCCGCCGCCACCGCCAGCGGCACCGCCACCAGCACCGCCACCAGGGTCACCTTGAGCGTCCCCAGGACCAGCGGCCAGAGCGAGTACTTGGGGACGGTGGAGACCGGCTGCCAGGAGAAGCTGGGCGTCTCGTAGGCGCCGCCCCAGGTCTGGGGGAGGAGCATCTGCCGGAGGGTGACCTCCTCCCGGACCTCGGCGGAGGTGAAGAGCGGGAGCGCCTCGCGGAGGACGAAGAGGAAGATCAGGGCCACGGAGGCGACCGCGGTGAGGGCCACCGCGCCGACCGCCAGGCGCACCAAGAGGTCGACGGTGCGGCGGCGCCGGAGCCCCGGTACCGCCGGTCTCGAAGGCCGGGAAGACCGGCTCGCTGCGGAGGACGCGCCCAGCGGAATCTCGCTCCTCTCCGCCCTAGCGGGCGTCCGCATCGCCCGCCTCCGGCGCCCGGCCGGTGCCGGCCGCCGTGCCGGGCTGGCCGGCGGCGGTAGCGGACTCCGGCAGCGGATAATAGCCGACCTCGCTGGCGATCTTCTGCCCCTCGGGCGAGCGGGCGAAGTCGATGAACGCCCTCGCGGTGCCCCGGGGCTCGCCGGCGGTGTACATCAGCAGCGCGCGGGAGAGCGGGTAGAGGCCCCGGGTCACGTTCTCCATCGTCGGCGCCACCGCCGGGGAGGCTGCATCCGGCTTTACCGCGATCGCCCGGATGCCCTTGCCGTAGGCGATGCCGCCGTAGCCGATGGCGTTGGGATCCCGCCCCACCGCGTTGACCACCGCCGCGGTGCCCGGCAAGGTCTGGGTCACCGGGGCGAAGTCCTTCTCCTTCAAGACGTGCTCCTTGAAGTAGGCGTAGGTTCCGGAGGAGTTCTCGCGGCCGTAGAGGACGATCGGCGCGTCCCGTCCGCCCAGCTCCTTCCAGTTCTTCACCTGGCCCAGATAGACCTTCGCCAGGTCCTCGATCGCCAGCTCCCGGAGCGGGTTGGTCTCGTGGACGAAGACCGCCAGGCCGTCGAGCGCCACCGGGACCTCCACCGCGGGAGCGCCGCGCTTCGCCTGCACCTGCTGCTTCTCCGACTCCTTCATCGGGCGGGAGGCGTTGGCGATGTCGGTGGTGCCGTTGATCAGGGCGGCGATGCCGGTGCCGGAACCGCCGCCGGTGACCTGGATCGTCTGGCCGGGGTTCTCCCGCATGAAGCGCTCGGCGAGGCGGCCGGCGAGGATCACCATCGTGTCCGAGCCCTTCACCGTCACCGCCCGGGCGGCGGCAGGCGGAGAAGCCGAGCCGCCGGCCGGCTGCTCGGGGGCATCGCTCCGGGTGCAGGCGGCGACGAGCACCGAGGCGAGTAGGGGAAGGACGAATCGAGGGGACAAGAGCGACTCCTCTGCTGCGGGAAGACGGGAGCGTAGGGATCGAATGTGACGGTTCGGTGGCGCGCGGGTGAAACCGCGGGGCGCCCGGGGTCAGTACCTGGCCTCCAGGTGGAGGAAGAACCGATCGCCGACCACCGTGGGGGCCAGCTCCCGGGCGGCCCGCTCGGCGTAGCCGTCGTGCTGCCAGTCGGCGATCACCTGCACCTGGTCGGTGAAGAGGTAGGCGAGACCGCCGATGATCCGGGTCCGCTCGTCGCCGTTTGCGTCGCCGTCGGGATCGTAGGCGTCGTAGCGACCGAGGAGCCGCAGGTGCAGCGGCAGGTTCACGAAGCCGAAGCCGGTGAAGAGGCTCCCGCGCCGTTCCTCCAGGCCCACCGCCGCGTCGGCGTCGTCGCGCTGTATCTCGTCGTCGCCGGTCACCCCGTAGCCGGCGGCCACGGTGAAGCGCGGATGCTCGTAGGAGGCGAGGCCGAGGAGGCGGAGAGAGCCGGCGCGCTCGGTCTCGCCGGCGATCCGGACGCTCTCCGAGAGCCCGTACTGGCCGAAGCCGGTGAGCCTGAGACCCCGGAGCGGACCCCGGTCGCCCGCGAAGGGAGCGACGGTGACGCGGGCCCCGAGCTCCTTGTACTTCCCGTTGCCGTTCGGGTACGCGGGCGCCCGCTCGGCCTTGGTGTAGCCCTCGCCGTTGGCGAGGACCACCTGGTACGCGAGGAGGCCGTCGAGGTGCGCCCCGACCACTCCGATCCCGAAGTCGGAGGAGGGCTTCCCGGTGAAGAACTCGTAGGCGGAGGAGCCGAGCACCCGGTACTTCCAGAGCGAGTCCTCGAAGTCGAGGTAGGCGGTCTGCTGCAGGCCGGCCTTCACCGCCAGGCCGGGGACGATCTCGTCGAACTGCGCGTAGGCGTACTTCAGCCGGAAGGCGAGGTTCCCGTCGACGTTGCCGCCGGTGCCGGAGACCCGGGTGATGTCCGGGGTGATCCGCAGCGAGATATGCTCGGTGAGCTGCGGTTCGACGTTGACGTAGGCGCGGGTGACGTCGAAGCGGTTGTTCCCGGCGACCTCCCCGTCGGCCTCGGGGTTCGCCCCGGCGAGGTCGATCCCCCAGGAGGCGAAGAGCACGCCGGAGAGCTTCAGCTTCAGGCTCTTCATCGAGAGGGGCGTCGATTCCGCCGCCGCCGGCTCGGGCTGCTCCGGGGCCGGCGTGGTCGCCGGGGCGGGGGCGGGCGAAGGCGGGACGGTTTGGGCGGCGGCCAACAGCGGCGCCAAAAGGATCGACGCGGCCAACGGGCGGAGGGGCATGACCTGCTCCTGGTGGCGGCGGTTCGCGGTTGCGGTCGGCTTCCGGTCCGCCGGGGGAACGCCGCAGTTATCGGGCGCCGATGAGGCGACTCCACTTCGGTACCGCAACGAAAGCGTGACAACCGGGCGGCCGCAGCGGGAAAGGTGGTGCCCCGAAAGTGGCGCGAGCCCGCGAGGCCCCGGCCGGTGCGGACCGCTTCGAGCGAGGGCGGCCCATCCGCCCGACGAGCGGGTGGCCGGGAGCCTGGAGC
>JAEZJH010000115.1 GCA_023436385.1 Pseudomonadota bacterium | reverse complement strand
GCCACATCCCCTCCGGCGGCCGCCCGAAGACCGCGGCGAACTTCTCCCGTGCCCGGCGGACATGTTCCTTGGCGTCCTCCGGGGCGCGGATCCGCGGCGGCAGCCGCACCCCGGGCAACGCCACCCGGGCCGCCTCGGTGTCGCAGAGCAGGGGGAGGATCGGGTGGTAGTAGGCGGTGGCGGAGAGTTCCACCGTCCCCGCGTCCTGGAGCGCCTTCCAGGTCGGCTCGATCGAGGCGACGATCGCCCGCTGGGCATCCACCAGCGCCGCCTTGTCGCCCTCGGTGAAGTTCCGGCCCTTCTCCACCAGGGCCCGGACCGCCTCGTACTTGTCCCGGGCGGCGAAGCCCATCCACGCCAGGTTGAAGAGCACCTGGAGATCGCGCAGCTCGTCGGCGGTGAAGCCGCGGGCTAGGGCGTGGAGGTCGACGCCGGCCAGGTGCCGGCCGCGCTGGTGGAGGAGCTGCCAGTAGCGGGGGAACGGGCGGACGCAGGTCTCCCAGTTCACCATGAAGAAGTTGCGGAGGACGAAGGCCCGCTCGTCGGGCGCGAGATCCTCCGGGCGCCGCAGGGTGAGGTCGAGGAAGCGATCCCGGGCCCGCCCCTGGGCGTAGTCCTCGAGCTGCTCGAGGAGCGAGGGGACGAAGTTGACCGTGCTCCGCACCTCGGGGAAGCGGGCGTGGATCTCCGCCATGTCGAGATACGCCCGGGTGGCGTGGAGCCGCACCCAGGGGAGGATGTATTCGCCGGACGCGGGGTCGCGATACGGCGGCTGGTGCATGTGCCAGAGAAACGCGACGTCGAGCCGCGGCTCCATGCCCCCTCCCGCGCGCGTGCGCGCGCTTAGCTTCCGTCCGGTTCCCGCCGGCGACCGCCGGCGAGATACAGCCATCCGGCCAGCGCCGCGCAGGTCAGCGCGGCGCTCGCCCGATACAGGAGCGATTCTCCGGGCGCCACCAGCTCGCCGCCGAAGCGGAGCGGTGCCCCCCGGGCCAGGTCCACCAGCGCCACCCCGGAGAGCAGGCCGAAGAACGCCGTCCCGGCCACCACCGCCCGCGGGCGCTTCTCGTGGCGGCGACCGCCGATCAGGCTCGAATCATCCGGCACGACCACTCCTAGGCGGGCTCGATCTTCATGCCCTTGGGGATCACCACGATCCCGCTCTCGGTGACGGTGAAGCGCTTCCGGTCCTGCTCGAGGTCGTAACCGATCACCGTCCCCGGCGGCACCACCACGTGCTTGTCGATGATCGCCCGGCGGACCCGGCAGTGGCGCCGGATGTTGACCCCGTCGAGGAGGATCGAGTCCTCCACCTGGGCGTAGGAGTTGATCCGCACCCGGGGCGAGAGGATCGACCGGCGGATGCTGCCGCCGGAGATGATGCAGCCCTCGGAGATCAGCGAGTCGGTGGCGTGGCCCACCCGGTTGTTCTCGGCGTCGTTGAAGACGAACTTCGCCGGCGGGTAGTTGGCGTGGAAGGTGTGGATCGGCCAGGCGAGGTTGTAGAGGTTGAAGATCGGATCGACCTCGATCAGGTCCATCGACGCCTGGTAGTAGGCGTCGAGGGTCCCCACGTCCCGCCAATAGCCCCGCTCCTTCGCCTCCTGCCCGGGCACGTCGTTGGTGGCGAAGTCGTACACGAAGACCTTCGAGTCCTTGTACATCTCCGCGATGATCGACTTGCCGAAGTCGTGGGCGGTGTCCCGCGCCGCGTCCTCGACGATCTCCCGGACCAGGCTGTCGGTGGTGAAGAGGTAGTTGCCCATCGACGCCAGCACCCGGGTGGGATCGCCGGGGATGGTCTTGGCGTCCTGCTGCTTCGGCTTCTCCTGGAAGCCCACCATCCGCCCGTCGGCGTCGACCTCGATCACCCCGAACTGGTCCGCCAGCTCGATCGGCTGGGGGATGGCGGCCACCGTGCAGTCCGCGCGCTTCTGCAGGTGGTAGTCGAGCATCTGCCGGACCTGCATCCGGTAGATGTTGTCGGCGCCGAACACGAAGACGTGCTCGGGCTCCTCGTCGGTGATCAGGTTGAGGTTCTGGTAGACCGCGTCGGCCGAGCCCTTGAACCACTCGCGGCCGGTCCGCATCTGCGCCGGCACCGTCTCCACGTAGTGGTCGAGCATCGCGGAGAGCCGCCACCCGCGGGAGAGGTGCGAGTTGAGGGACTCGCTCTTGTACTGGGTCAGGACCTTGATCTTCAGGAACCCGGAGTTGACGAAGTTCGAGAGGACGAAGTCGATGATCCGGTAGCGGCCGCCGAAGGGCACGGCAGGCTTGGCGCGATCGCGGGTGAGCGGTTCGAGCCGGCGGCCCTCGCCACCGGCGAGGACGAGAGCGAGCGTTCTGGGCATGGGGCGAGCCTCGAGTCGGCGGACGGCCCCGATCTAGCTATCCGGGACCGTCGATTCAAGCAAAGTTCGGCCGCCCCTGCCCAAAGGCACGGGAACGAACGGCGCGCCTGTCAACCGCCCCGCGACGCCAGCGACCGGACCTCGCCTTCCTCGCCCGCCCGGACCTTCGCCGTGGAGAGGACCTGCCCGATCTCCTGGTTGACGGCCTTGAGCATGTCCTGCTTCTCGCGGAAGGGGAGGAAAGCGCTCTTGAACCCGGAGACGATGCAGGTGACCAGGTCGTCGAGGGTCAGGCCCATCTGCTTGTGGGCGAGGTACAGCTCCTTGGTCACCGTGGTGTCGGTGATCAGCCGGTTGTCGGTGTTCACGGTCACCCGGAGCCCGTAGTCCAGGTAGAACTTCAGCGGGTGCGCCTCGAGCGACTTCACCGCGCCGGTCTGGAGGTTCGAGCTGGGGCAGCACTCGATCGGGATCCGGTGGTCGTTGACGTAGTTGAGGAGGTCGCCGTCCTCCCGGAGCCGGACCCCGTGGCCGATCCGGTGGGCGCCACAGTAGTGGAGCGCCTGGGCGATCGACTCGGGGCCGTAGGCCTCGCCGGCGTGGCAGGTGCAGTTGACGTTGTTCTTCAGGACCAGCTGGAACGCCGCCCGGTGTTCCTTCGCCGGGAAGTTGTACTCCGCGCCGGCCAGGTCGAAGCCGCGGACGCCCTTGTTCTTGTAGGCCACCGCCAGCTCCGCGAGGCGGAGCGAGGTCTCCGGCGGGATGTGGCGGATCCCGCAGACGATCACCCCGCTCTTGATTCCCACCTCGCGCTTCGCCACCCGGAGCCCCTCGAGCACCGCCTCGAGCACGGTGGTGAGCTTGAGGCCCATCCGCTGGTGGAGGTTCGGCGCGTAGCGGACCTCGAGGTAGCGGACGCCCTCCGCGGCGGCGTCGATCGCCAGCTCGTACGCGGCCCGGTAGAGCGACTCGGTGGTCTGCATCACCGAGAGGGTGACGTCGAAGGCGGTGAGGTAGTCCTCGAGGGAGTCGCAGATCTCGCCCAAGTGGATCGCCTTGGCCAGGCCCTCCTCGGTGTCGGCGGGGAGCTTCACGCCCTGCTTGTCCGCCAGCTCGAGGATGGTCGAGAGCCGGAGCGAGCCGTCGAGGTGGCAGTGGAGGTCGGTCTTGGGCAGGGCCCGGAGCAGCTCCGGGGTGACCTCGACGTCGGGCACCACCGGCGCGGGCGGTGGCCCGAGGGTACGGCGCGCGGTCGAGGGGATGCCGGAGGACGGCAGCTCCGTCCCGGGGAAGTCGTCGTCGTCGATCAGGGGGTCGCTCATGGCCGACCTTAGATCGGCCACGGGAGCGGCCGCAAGCCACCGCCGCCCCGCTCCGCCGCCTTCCGCGGCCCCGGTCCGTCAGTCGCCCGGCTCCTCCACCGGCGCGAAGCTCCACTCGTAGCTCGCGCCGAAGTCGGGGTGGTAGCTCCCCGACAGCGTCCCGTCCGGCTGCGCGTCGAGAAAGCCGGACCCCGTCGACCACCACTCGTGCTCCTGCTCGTCGCGCTTCATCATGAAGTCCTCGCAGGCCGGTTCCCGGTAGGAGCAGCACACCTGGTACGGATGCTCCTGCACCGGCGTGTTCACCGAGATCGAGGCGCTGCCCCGGAACCGCTCCGGTTGCGTGTCCGTCCCTGCCTTCACCGTGAGGTAACCGTCCTTCGGGAAGATCGGATACGTGTCCTCGAACCGGTCGGGCACGCCCACGCAAACCGTGGTGTTCGTGGGGAAGGTGTACGAGATCTGGGTCAGCGTGCCGTCGGTCGTGGTGTAGACCACGTCGTCGCCCGTGAGGTCCGGATCCTTCTCCCAGGTGACCTCGCCGGTGATCTCCCAGACCGTGACCTCCACGCCCGGCAGCGTCATCGTCGCGCGGAAGGTCCCGCGGTACTTCCGCTCGTCGTGGTCGTACGTGCCCCTGTTTCCCTTCGTCCCCTCGCCGGGCCGCACCTTCCAGCTCTCCCGCTTCAGCGCCGTCTCCTCGATGAGGACGCGGGCGTCGAGG
>JAEZJH010000111.1 GCA_023436385.1 Pseudomonadota bacterium | reverse complement strand
GGTGCAGTTCGAGCGGGCGAACCCCGTGGTGCGGGAGAAGGCCGCCTTCACCGCCCGGGCCCTCGAGCGGGTGCGGGCCGACGCCAACGCGGCGGCGACGCTGCCGGTGGTCTACCGGAGCCGCGCCCAGGCGGCCCAGGGGACGCCGGTGGAGACGGCGCTCACCACGCGGATGATGCAGGAGCTGGCCGGGGTGGAGGGCCTGGACTCCGCGCTGGTGGTCGACCGGGCCTCGCCGCTCCGGGGCACCAACCCGACCATCGCCCGGGAAATCCGGCAGCTGCGGGAGAACGCCATCGCCGCCCGGGGCGGCTGCGTCCTCGAGGAGGCCCACGCGCCCCTGGGGATCGCCGACCTCACCCGGCACCTGGAGGAGAAGTTCGGCGCCTTCAATCCCCAGAGCTCGCAGGCGGAGCAGCTCGCGCGCGCGGAGCGGATGCGGCGGTACCTGGCCCAGCGGGTCCACTACTCCACCATCAGCCACGAGATGGGCCACTCCGTCGGCCTCCGCCACAACTTCGTCGCCTCCGCCGACGCCTTCGGCTACCGGCCGCAGTACTGGCAGCTCCGCACCGAGGACGACACCCTGAAGAACCGCTGCCAGGCGCCGGGAACCGACACCGAGGGGCTGCAGCCGGACGGCAAGTGCGTCGGCCCGCGGTTCTTCGACCCGATCACCGAGAACGAGCGCGAGAACCTGATCTGGATGTTCATGCAGGGCTCGACGATGGACTACCACGGCGAGACCACCCAGGATCTCCTCGGCCTCGGTGTCTATGATTTCGCCGCGGCGCGGATGTTCTACGGCGAGACCTACTCCGTGTTTCAGGACCCCAGCTTCCGGATGGACGAGCCCCGGGGCGAGGGCATGCTCGACAAGCTGGACAACTTCGGGGGCACCCTGGGCCTCCGGCCGCGGATCGGCGACGGCCGCGGCAACCTGCGGAACCTCCACTACTCCGACTACCAGCGGGAGTACCAGCTGATCCAGGACTGCGGCGAGGTGGAGCCCGACGCCTTCCGGCCGGCGACCTGGAACGAGGAGCGGGACGGGAAGTGGAGCCCGCTGCTCGACGGCCAGCTGGTGAAGGTGAACGGCAAGTACACCCGGTGCCGGCAGCAGCCCGTCGACTACGTGAGCTACGACGCGATGCAGAGCATCGGCCGGGATCTCTACGGCGACGTGGCCGGGAAGACCCACGACGAGTTGGAGCGGGTCCGCGTCCCCTACGGCTTCGCCACCGATCACTGGGCGGACCTGGGCAACGTCTCCGTCTACCGCCACGACAACGGCGCCGATCCCTACGAGCTGTTCGACTTCCTGATCACGCAGCAGGAGGTGGGCCACATCTTCACCAACTACCGTCGCAACCGGGCCACCTTCAGCGTCCGCGGCGCCTACGGCTCCACCCTCCGCTACTACAACGAGAAGATGCGGGACGCCGCCAAGGGCCTGGCCCTCACCGCCAACGTCTACCGGGACCTCGCCTTCCAGAACCAGATGAACTTCCACACCCTCTGGGCCTACGCGGCCCCCACCTGGTTCCGGGACAACCTGCTCGCCTCGCAGATCGCCTTCGACCACTTCACCCGGATGCTGCAGCGGCCGCAGGTCGGCCCGCACTTCCTCCCCACCATCGGCGGCAACCCGCTGGGCACCCCGGTGGAGGACGGCGTGTGGCGGTCGTCGTTCGACGCCTACAACGCGCCCAACAACATCGAGCGCAACGCCAAGCTGCTCGTCCCCAACGGCGCCACCGGGCGCTACGGGAACGTCTCCTGGGGCGGCCGACCGGTGGAGAACCGTCTCGCCGACGACCAGGGCGACTACAGCTCCGAGTACACGGTCAACGCCGGCTCCTACTACGAGAAGGCCTTCACCGCGGTGATGCTCACCGAGTCGGTGGACAACTTCATCAGCGACTCCCGGAACGACTTCATCGACCCGCGCTACCGCTCGGTGTCCCTGGCCGACCTCTTCCCCGACGGCTTCCGCCGCTGGCTCGCCAACAACCTCACCGGCGACGACCAGCTGAAGGGCCCCCGGGTGGCGGCGCAGCCGGTGGCCGGCGGCAAGCTGAACCCGTTGGTGACGGAGGAGAGGTACCCGCAGGGCGGCATCGGGTGGACCAGCTGGACGCCGGTGAGCGGCCCGGAGACCTGCTTCGCCGACAACGCCAGCCTGCTCTGCACCGACACCCCGGAGCACACCATCGTCCTCGATCCGCAGGTCGGCTGGGAGCAGCAGAAGTTCCTGATCGCCTTCACCCTGCAGTACCTCCCGGAGAACCAGCAGCAAACCTGGCTCAACCAGCTCTACCTCTGGGAGGTCGGCGCCGACTCCGACCCGGGCTTCGCGAACCGCATCGAGCTGCACGATCCCCACGGCCGGATCTACGTGGCCAAGACCTTCGGCAAGGAGACCGTGTTCGGCAAGCAGGTGCAGCGCGGCATCGCCGCCCGGATGCTCGAGTACGCCAACGAACTCCTGGTCAAGGCCTACCGCACCACCCCCGGCCCGGACCTCGACGGCGACGGCGAGGCCGACTGGTACGAGCCCGAGTACGGCCCCTACGGCGCGCCGATCGTCCGCTACGACCCGGTGATGTCGGGCGATCCCACAACCTGCAACGAGACCGACGAGAGCGGCTGCACCTGCGAGGGCAACTCCGCGTGCATCCAGCTCCAGCGGTACCTGGAGGTCCCGTTCTTCCTCCGCCAGGCGATCGATGCCTACGACCTGGAGCACCCCTCGATGCGCGGCGTCTACTAGCGGGTTGACCGGCGGGCGCCGGGCCCGGCCCCGGTAGGGAGGTCGGGTCCGGTGCCCCTTTCCACTCGACCCCGGCTCCGGCCCGGGCTTGGCGCACCGCGTCAGGCCCGGGCGCTCGCCCTTGTGACGACCGTTGGTCACTTTCCGCGGGCGCCTTCGCGGTTTGGGCGCGGCGCGGCTTGGGCCGGCGGCGGCTTCGCGGTACACCCCGGCCCATGAACGGCTTCGACCGACTGAGCGCGCTCGACGCGACCTTCCTCGACATCGAAGACGACGCCGCACACATGCACGTGGGCGCCGTGGCCATCTTCGAGGGGCAGCCGCCGTCCTTCGAGGAGTTCCTCGCGCTGGTGGCCTCGCGCCTCGATCGCGTCCCGCGCTACCGGCAGCGCCTGGCCCGGGTCCCCTTCCACCGGCCGGTGTGGATCGACGACGAGGAGTTCGAGCTCGAACGCCACGTCCATCACCTCGCCCTGCCCGCCCCGGGCGGCGACGAGGCCTTGAAGAAGCTGGCCGGCCTGGTCTTCGCCCAACGCCTCGAGCGCGACGCGCCGCTCTGGGACATGTGGCTGGTGGAAGGGCTCGGCCCCGATCGCTTCGCGGTGGTCACCCGCACGCACCACTGCATGGTCGACGGGGTCTCCGGGGTCGACGTCAGCACGGCCGTTCTCGACCTCCGGCCCGACGCCGATCCGACCCCGCCGCCGTCACCCTGGAAGCCGCGGCCGACCCCCGCTCCCCGGCGGCTCTTCGCCGAGGCGATCCAGGAGCGGGCGACGGCCCCCTTCGCCCTGGCCCGCAACGCCTGGAAGCCGGCCGGCCGCCGTGCCGTCCGCGAGCTGATCGAGGGCCTTGCGCCGCTCGGCAAGCTCTTCGCCCTGGGGCGGGCCCCGGCCACGCCGCTCAACGGTCGCACCGGTCCGCGGCGCCGCTTCGAGACCGCGCTCCTCGACCTCCGCACGGTGAAGCGCGTGCGGGCGGCCTTCGGCACCACCTCGAACGACGTGATCCTGGCGGTGGTGGCCGGGGCGCTCCACGACCTCTTCGCCGCCCGGGGCGAGACGCCGCCCGCGGGCCTGCGGGTGATGGTGCCGGTGAGCGTGCGCAACGCCTCGTCGAAGGGCGCGGTGGGGAACCGCGTCTCCGCGATGTTCGTCCCGCTCCCGGTCGAGGAGCCGGATCCCGGCGAGCGCCTGCGCCGGGTAATGCAGGCGACCCGCGTGGCCAAGTCCCGCCGCCAGTCCGACGGAGCCCTGGCCCTCTGCCGGATCGGCGACCTCTCGCCGGCGCCGGTGGTTTCCCGGGCGGTGCGGCTCCAGGCGGCGCTCCGTTGGTTCAACCTGATCGTCACCAACGTCCCCGGTCCCCGGGTGCCGCTGTATCTGCGTGGGCGGCGGATGACCAGCTGCCACCCGATCGTCCCGCTCTCCCAGGGCTGCACCCTCGGCATCGCGCTCTTGGGCTACGGAAACACCATCGGCGTCGGCCTCCTCGGCGACGCGGAGGCGATGCGGGATCTGGGCAGGCTCGCCGCCGGGATGCCCGCCGCGCTGGCCGAGCTGGCGACGCGGGCGGAGACGCTGGTCGGCTCGCCCGCGTCCCGGGCGGAGAAGGAAGCGCCCGACGCCGTCGTCCGCTAGGCCGCCCTGGCCCGATCGCCGTGCCTAACGTTGCCGGCAGGGTCCCGTTACGTCCTCGTTCTTGGCACCGAGGCCTCGGGACCGACGAGGCTCGCCGGCCATGCCCTTCCTCGATCGCGGCTCGCACCGCTTGCATTACGAAGTCCACGGCGACGAAGATGCGCCCCCCTTGTTGCTGCTGATGGGCCTGGGGTTGTCGGCGCGGGCCTGGGACCTGCTCCCGCAAAGGCTCTCCGATCGCTTCCGGGTGGTGGCCTTCGACAACCGGGGGACCGGCCGCTCCTCCTTCCGCCCGGCGCCGTTTCGGATCTGCCACCTCGCCGACGACGCGGCGGCGGTCCTCGACGCCACCGGGATCGAGCGCGCCGGGGTGTTTGGAATTTCGATGGGCGGGATGATTGCCATCGAGTTGGCGCTCCGCCATCCGGACCGCGTGGGCTCCCTGGCGCTGGGCTGCACCTACGCCGGCTGGCTGCGGAGCCGCAAACCCAAGCTCGGCACCCTGGCCCAGCTCCTCGCCGGCGCGATGTTCCGCCGGCCGGCGGAGCAGTTCGGGCGCGTCCTCGTCTCCGCCGAACACCTGTCCTGCAACTGCGATCAATTCCGCGCCTGGTTCGAGAAGGCGGAGCACGCCCACCCGCTCACCGCGGCCCTGCAGGTGGCGGCGGTGGCCCTCCACGCCACCGAGGACCGGATCTCCCGGATCGCCGTCCCCACCCTGGTGATCACCGGCGACGGCGATCGCATCATCCCCGCGGAGAATTCCTACCGCCTGGCCGAGTGGATCGATCAGGCGAGGCTCCTCGTCTTCCCCGGTGCCGGCCACTGCTTCCCGGTGGAGCGGCTCGAGGAGACGGTGGAGGCCCTGCGCGAGCACTTCGCCGCCTCCCTCGCCCCCGACGACACCGGCGAGGCGGAGGCCCCGGTCCCCGCCCTCTCCGACGGCGCGATGGGCTGGTTGGGTGGCCTGGAACCGGCCCTGGGATCGGCGCTCGAATCGGCCCGGCCGTAGCCCGGAATGGCCTCCCCTCCCCCCGGGGTTTCCTCGGCCTTCGGGGACGGTCGACTGTCCTCGAGGCGACGCGGTCACAACGGGGGGAGGTCCCTCGTTGGACTTCGGGCGCGATCTCGGCTACACCGTCGGTTCGCTCTCAAGACTTGGGGCGGGCCGGAACGGCGATAGACGCCGACGGCAACGGAAAGAAGTGCAATCGCATGGCTAGCGGTATCGTGAAGTGGTTCAACGACTCGAAGGGCTTCGGCTTCATCACGCAGGACAATGGCGGGCCCGACGTGTTCTGCCACCACACCGCGATTCAGACCGAGGGCTTCCGCTCGCTCGCCGAGGGGCAGCGCGTGGAGTTCGAGGTGAAGAAGGGCCCGAAGGGCCTCCAGGCCGAGAACGTTCGCCCGCAGTAACGGCGCGACGGCTTTCGCAACGGAGCCCGGTCTCGACGAGGCCGGGCTCCGGTCGTTCCTGGGGTCGCGGCCTCGGTCGGTCAGGTCTTCGCGGTGAACTTGAGCCCGGCGATGGCGACCACCAGGAGCCCCAGGAAGAAGAGCCGGGGCAGGCTCGCGCTCTCGCCGAGGAGCAGGATCCCCAGGATCGCCGCCCCGGCGGCCCCGATCCCCACCCACACCGCGTAGGCGGTGCCGATCGGGAGCGTGCGGACCGCGATCCCGAGCAGCAGCATCGAGACGATCATCGCCGCCACCGTCAACACGCTGGGGACGAGGCGGGTGAAGCCGTCGGTGTACTTGAGTCCGATCGCCCAGCCGGTTTCGAGGAGTCCGGCGATCACCAGGAGCAGCCAGTCCACGGGTTCCTCCGTCCGCAGGGCGGCGCACCCTACACCGGACGGCGCCCCCCGGGAAGGCTCAGGCCCCGAGCCACAGCTCCTTCAGATCCTTGGGAAGCTGGCCCTCGACCCCGTGGACCTCGCCCTCGGGCAAACGCCGGCGGACCGCATCGAGCACCGTCCGCGCCAGCGGGCCGGCCTGGTCCTCGCGGATGCCGCAGTGGTGCGCCACCTTGCGGACGAACTCCTCCTTGCCGAAGAGCTGCGAGGGCGTGTCCCGGTGCACGGCACACGACCGGACCACGCTCTTCAGGCCCGCCGGTAGGGAGTCGAAGAAGTCCCCCGCCTCGCCGGCAGAGAGCCGGAGGGCGAGCGTGCAAAGCACCCCCGAGGCCGCGTCCCGGGCGTCGACGCCGGGAGGCAGCGTGCCGCTCCCCTCGACCTCCGCGAAGAAGTCGTCCGCGCTCGTGCCGGGCCGGATCCCCTCACCGATCGCCATCGTCGCTCCCCTCCCGCCGCTCGGCGGGCCACGGGAACGAGATAGACACCGGCCGGCTTCGGGTCCACGTCAGTGGGCCACCGTCCCGTCCGGCGTCCAGCTGCAGGTACCGTCGCTCGAGACCTGGACCGTTCCGACGAACACCGTGGGCTTGCTGGGCCGATCGGGCCCGGGATGGACCATGGTGGTGGTAGTGCTCGCCACCGGCATTCCCCAGCAATACACGTTGGTGACCACCGGCTGCGTGGTCGGCGAGGAGCCGTGCCGCGAGTACCAGGCGATCCCCACGTGATACGGGTGGGCGGTCGAGGGCTGGTCGATGCGGATGTTTTCCACGCCCGTCCCGCTGGTCACGTCCCGGTCGAGGTTGGCGTCGTCCGCCGTCCCGGGGTTGTCCCAGGAGGCCGGATCGTTCCCGTAGAAGCAATCCCAGGGTTCCACGTTCCAGCTGGAGAGGAGCCGCGGATCGCCGCCATCGCCGTGGAGGAGGTGGAGGTCGATGTCGTTGGAGTTGTGTTCCCAATACATCTCCACCCAGAGCCCGCCATCCGGCGGCAGGACGCGCAGGGTGGTGGTGCAGCTCGCCTCGTTCCCCAGGTCGTCGGCGGCGGTGAGCCGCAACACGTATTCGCCGATGGCGTCGGGGACGAAGGAGGACCCGCACGCATTGGGCGGCCTCGGCTGCTCGGTGGAGCCCTCCGGCGCGTCGATCACCTGCCACGTGCAGGTGACCGGATCGCCGTTGGGATCGGTGGCGGAACCGTCGAGGACGACCGACCGGTTGACGATCACCGTCCGCCCCGCCGGACACACCGGCACCGGCGGCTCGCAGTAGTCGCCGCAGGGGCCGTCGTGGCCCTCGCCCTGGAGACCGATCACCAGCGGCTCTGGATGGCCGGCCACCCGGACCTCGAGCGCCGCCAGGTTCCGCTCCACCCGATCCGGATCGTAGGTGACCTCGTTGTCCACGCCCTGGTTCCGGGCCAGGGCCGCCGGGTAGGCGGTCCCGCCCTGCACCGTGAAGCGCGGCGACGACCCGGCGGCGAGCCCGTGACCGGCGAGGGTGACGGTGAGGGCGCCGCGGTTCTCCACGCGGACGGTGCGGTGCGGGGCCCGCTCGAGCGGCACCCGGCCGAAGTCGAGGGGGTTCGGGGTGGCGACCAGGTCGAGATCGGCGGCGTAGCCGGTGACCTCCACCGCGCCCGGCGGGTCGGAGGCGTTGGAGGTGCGGAAGGAGATCGTGGCCCGCTGCAGCGAGCCGGTGAGGGTGTCGGGGGTGAAGGCCACCGGCACCCGGATCCTCTCTCCCGGCGGTACCTGGAAATAGGGCGCGCCGGTCGACGGCAGGGAGAAGTCCGGATCGCTCCCGGGCGCCAGGCGCAGCTCCCAGACCAGGCAGGTTCCGGTGCCGACGTTGGCGAGGACGAGGTCCCGAAGGTGGCGATCGCCACGCTTCACCAGGCCGAACCGGAGCGGCGCCGGGCTCGCCACGATCCGGCAGCCGGGCTCCGATACCACCTCGGCCCGGAGCGGGATCCGGAGCTCCGGCTGCTCGCGATCGGTGGTGGAGACCACCAACTCCCCGTCCGCCCGCCCGACGGAGCGGCCGGTGAAGGCGAGCCGGATCGTCCCCGGCCGCAGCCCCACCTCGAGTCCCGCCACCGGCTCCGCGAGCCGCCAGGCGCCGGTGCCCTCGACCCGCGCGTCGACCGCCGCCACCGGCTCCGCCTCCGCCACGTTGCGGACCACCGTGCTCGGAAACGCCGACCAGCCCAGCGGCACCGACCCCAGGTCCACCGCCCCGTCCACCTCGAGGACCGCGCCGCCGCCGTGGCCGGCGAGGGTCGCGGTGACCCGGATCCCGGGACTCCCGACGAAGGTGACCTCCGTCTCCCGGTCGCCGATCGCCTCGGGCTCGAAGGTGATCCAGACGGGGACGGTTTCGCCGGGGTCGAGGGCGATCGGCCAAAAGCGGGCCTCGATCCGGAAGGCCGGATCGCCGGCCTGCGCGGCGTCGATCGTGCCGGCCAGCTCCCCCACGTTCTCGAGGGTCAGCTCGAGGGTGCGGAACCCTCCGGGCGAGACGACGCCAAACTCGAGGCGATCCGGGACCGCGGCGATCTCCGCGGAGAGGCCGGCGCCGGAGAGCGCGACGGTCGCCGGCGCGCAGCTCGCGCAGGCGGCGATCGAAAGGGTGGCCGTGTTCGGACCCCGATGCTGCGGGGAAAAGGCGATATCGAGGAGGGCGCCATCGCCGGCCGGCAGTGCGGCGAGCGGGAACATCGAGGTGAACGCGGCGGCGTCGGGGCCCTCGTAGCGGACGATCGGCGAGGGCGCGGCGAGCGGGGCGTGGTTGCGGACGACGATCTGGAGCGCCGTCCTCCCGCCCACCTCCACCGTGCCGAAGTCGAGCTCCGCCGGAAGCTCGAGCGCCGGCGCGATCCCCTTCCCCTCGACCGGGAGCAGCGCCTCCACCCGATCGCCCGAGCCGACCAGCGGGATCTCGAGCCGCCGGAGTCCTTCCGCCGAGGGCCGGAAGGAGACGGCGAGGAGCGCCTCGCCGTCGGCCGGGATCGCCAGCTCCGCCGGCTCGACGGTGAAGTCTCCTTCCTCGAGGGCGACCCGGAGCTTCGCCTCCCGGTGGCCACCGTTCCGCAGCGCCACCTCCCGCACCACCGTCTCGCCGGTCCAGATCGCGCCGAAGTCGACCCGGAGCGGCGTCGCGGAGAGCTCCACCGCCGGCTTCCCCGAGGCGTACTCGCCGCAGGAACAGCCCGGCGCCGCAAAGGCGAGACTGGCGAGGAGCACGACCGGCACGAGACGACACATGGCAGCTCCACGAGTCGGGGGACGGCCAGAGCAGCCGAACGCGGCGCCCGACACGCGGGCGGCCGCGCCGGACGGACGCGACCGCCAGTGTAGTCGAAGCTCGTCTCCCCCGGGCGACGGGACCGGGCGCGACGCGTAAACGCACGGTATCGGCACCGGAGACGAGCATGCTCCGGCGCCCCGCGGTTAGGGCATCGGGTACTTGCCCTCGTAGGCCCAGCCGCAGTAGCCGTAACTGTCGAACCGCACCGTCCCGACCCAGAACAGCTCGCTCTCCGTGGTCAGTTGCGTCTTCTCGGAGGCCACCCGAACTCCGCCGCAATACACGTTGGTGGTCGCCACGGTCGGTCCCGGGCTCCGCTGCCGGAAGAACACCACGCCCACGTGGTAGTCCTGGTTCGCGGTGGGGGCGTCGATGCG
>JAEZJH010000103.1 GCA_023436385.1 Pseudomonadota bacterium | reverse complement strand
TGCTCGGCCTCCTCCTCGCCGGCTGCGCCACCGTCGACGCCGCCGCGGGGCCCCGGGTCACCGAGGTGGAGATCCGCGGGAACCGGGCCCTCTCGGACTCCCGGATCCTCGGCCGCCTGGCGACCCGGAACCGCACCGGCTTCCTCGGCCTGGGCACGCCCGAACCGCTGGATCGCGCCGCCGTCGCCCAGGACGTGCGGCGGATCGAGGACCTCTACGAGGAGGCGGGCTACTACGACGCCCGGGCCTCGGCGCGGCTCATCCCCGACGATCCGCGGGCCCGGGAGGTCACGGTCCGCTTCCAGGTCCGCGAGGGCCCGCCCACGGTGGTCCGCTCGCTGGTCATCGACGGCCTGGGCGAGCTGCCCCGGGAGCTTCCCGGCACGATCCTCGCCGACCCGCCGCTCTTGCGGGGCCGCCGCTTCACCGACGAGGACTACGAGGCCCTGAAGAACCAGCTCCTCGCCCGGCTCCGGAGCGAGGGGTACGCGCAGGCGGAGGTGGTTGGCCAGGTCGCCGTCTCGCCGGAGGAGGGCGCCGCCGACGTCGCCCTGGCGGTGGCGGCGGGCCCCCGCTACCGGATCGGCGCGATCCAGGTGGTGGGCAACCTCCTGGTGCCGGAGGAGAAGATCCGCGGGGCGTTTGCACCGGTGCTCGAGACCGGCCAGCTCTACTCGCCGGAACGGCTCCTCGAGGCCCAGGGCGAGGTCTTCGCCCTGGGGACCTTCGCGGCGGCGAACGTCACCACCGGCGAGGCCGACCCCGCGACCCACACCGTGCCGGTGGTGGTGGCGGTGGAGGAGGCGGACTTCCTCCGCTTCCGCGCCGGCGTCGGCGTGGGCGTCGACCAGAACCGGCAGCAGGCGCGCCTCCTCCTCGACGTCAGCCACCTGAACCTCCTGGGCGGACTGCAGCGGCTCCGGTGGGAGAACGAGCTCGCCTACCGGTTCCTCCCCACGGTCTTCTCGCGGCAGGTCGCCGGGCTCGCGGCGGAGTCGAAGCTGACCCTCACCCAGCCCGACCTCCTCCTCGACCGCATCGACCTGGTGCTCCAGGGCACCTACGAACGGGACCTCGTCCTGGCGTACCGCTCGCAGGCGGTGACCGGGCGCGTCGGCCTCCCGGTGCGGTTCCGCCGCTGGCTGGTGCTCACGCCCACGTACAACCTCTCCCGCTACTTCGCGGTGGAGATCTTCGATCGCGAGGAGATCTTCGCCTCCGGCGGCACCCGGCCGACGCTCCTCGCCAGCTGCCCCGAGGGCGACTGCCGCCTCACCCTCTCGTATCTCGAGCAGCGGCTCGCCGCCGATCGGCGGGACGATCCGATCGAGCCCACCAGCGGCTGGTACGTGGCCCTGGGGCTCCAGGAAGGCGGCCGGATCCTGGGCGGCGATTTCTCCTGGATCCGGGTCTCCCCCGACCTTCGGACCTATTTCCCGCTGGGCCGCGAGCTGGTCCTGGCGCTCCGCCTCGAGCTGGGGTGGCTCGAGCCCCTGGGCACCGACGAGTCGCCGATCGTGGTTCGCTTTTTCGGCGGCGGCGCCGCCGACTTCCGCGGGGTGGGCACCGATCGGCTCTCGCCGCTCTTCCGGACCCGGGAGGGCGAGCTGGTGCCGCTGGGCGGAAACTCCAGCCTCCTCGCCACGGCGGAGGTCCGCTGGTACTTCGGCGAGAGCCTGGCGTCGGCCTTCTTCCTCGACCTGGGCGACGTGCAGGCGGAGCCCCTGGGCGTCTTCGAGAACCCCGATCCCCAGCTCGCCCTGGGCGCGGGGATCCGGTACCGGACGCCGATCGGTCCGGTGCGGTTCGACGCCGCCTACCGGATCCTCCGCGAACCGCTGGTGCCGGTGAACGCCACCGCTCCGGTCGACGAGCAGTGGTACGACTACTTCGCGTTCTTCCTCTCGATCGGCGAGGCTTTCTAGTGGCCCGGCGGATCCTCGCCGCCCTGGGCTGGATCGCGGCGGCGCTCGCCGCGGCGCTCCTCTCCCTCCTCGCCTTCGTCCACGCCCCCTGGGGCGAGAGCCGCCTCGCGGGCCTGGCGGAGCGGCTCGTCTCCGCGCGGATCGACGGCGATCTCCTGGTGCGCTCGCTGGCGGTCTCGCCCTGGGGCGTCCGGGCCCGGGACGTGCTCTTCGTCGATCACCGCGGCCTCCCGGTGATCGCCGCCCGCGACGTCGACGTGGCGATCGATCCCGTCGCGCTCCTCCGCGGGCGGCTCCACATCACCGACCTCCGGATCCGCGGCGGCTGGGTGGAGGTCTCGGAGGATCCGGTGCTCGAGGACGTGGGCATCGGTCTCGCCTTCCAGCCGGAGGAGCCCGAGCCCGACGAGCCCCGGCGTCCGGGCCCGCCACCCCCGCTGCCGCCGCCGGCGCCGCTCCCGATCGACCTCGACCTCCTCCGGGTCGAGGGCGCGCACTTCCGGCTCTCCGAGCTCCCGGGCGGGCCGGCGGAGATCCTGGTGCGTGACGTATTCGTCCGGGTGGAGGGGGCCTGGGAGGACGCCGCCCGGGTCACGGCGCACGTGGCCGGCCAAGCGCTCCTGCCGCTCGTCGCGCCGGTGGAGGTGCAGGTCGACGCCAGCTTCGCCGACGAGCTGCTCGAGGCCCGGGAGGTGTTGGTCACCCTGGGGAGGACCCGGGCCCGGGCCACCGGCCAGGGGCAGATGCGGGCGCTCGAGGGCACCGTGCGGATCGACGGCATCGCCGGCGCCCCGGAGGCCCGGGCGTTCGGGATCCCGCTGGGCGAGGACGTCACCGTGGCCGCGGACTTCGGGCTCTCCATGGAGCGGCTCTCCGGGAGGTTCCGGGCGGTCGTGCCGGACCGCGGGACCCTGGGGGGCGAGGCGCGCCTCGATCCCCGGGACGGCACGGTCCACGCGGAGGTGGCGTTCGAGG
>JAEZJH010000082.1 GCA_023436385.1 Pseudomonadota bacterium | reverse complement strand
CATCCCGAGGTGGGCGAGGCGATCGCCCGGCACTGGGGTCTCCCGGAGCCGATCGGCTTCGCCGCGCGCTACCACCACCGGCCGGAGGAAGCGCCGGCCGGCGCCGGGCGGCACCTCGCGGAGGTGGTGCACGTCGGCAGTGTGCTGGCCCACCTCCTCGGCTACGGAAGCGACCTGGGGGAGCTGCACCGGCAGGTCGATCCGGCCGTCGCCGCCTCCCTGGACCTGGAGGTCGGCGCGCTCGAACGGCTCGCCTGCGACACCCTGGACGAAATCCGCGAACTCGCCGCCGTGATCGGACCGGAGGCGGGAGACAATCGATGAGCTACCAGATCCTGGTCGTCGACGACGCCGGCCCGATGCGCAAGATGATCGCCCGGGCCGCCGGAATGTCGGGACTGCCGATCGGCGAGATCCTCGAGGCCGGCGACGGCCGGGAGGCGCTCTCGCTCCTCGCCACCCGCTGGGTCGATGTGGTCTTCGCCGACATCAACATGCCGACCATGAACGGCATCGAGCTGGTCGAACACATGTCGCGCGATCCCCTGCTGCGGCAGGTGCCGGTGGTGGTGGTCTCCACCGAGCGGAGCGAGGAACGCATCGCGCACTTGAAGCGGCTCGGGGTCCGCGCCTATCTCCCCAAGCCGTGCCGGCCGGAGACGATCCGCGAGGTAGTGCTCGAACTCCTGGCCGGCGGGGACTCCACCGATGGCTAGCCTTGACGCGCGGCACCTCGCGGGCACCGCCCGGCGGATCCTCGAGGAGGCGGCCTTCATCTTCGCCGCTCCGGCCCGGAGGAAACCGGAGTGGACCGGCCCGCTGGCGGAGGCCGAACTCGCCTTCGAGGGGCCGGAGACGGGCATCCTCTGCCTCCGCACCACCCCGGACTTCGGCGCGGTGGTGGCGGCCAACCTGATGGGGATCGAGACGGACGAACCGGAAGCGACGGCCCAGGCCCTCCCCGCCCTGGGCGAGCTGCTCAACATGATCGCCGGGGCGGCCCTGGCCGAGGTCTTCGGAACCCGGGAGACCTGCCGCCTGGGCATCCCCCGGGTCCGGCTGGTGGAGGCGGAGCCGGGGTCCGCCGACGCCGTCTACCTGCTTTGCGACGACGTCCATCCCCTCGAACTCGACGCCCGAGGCGACGGTCGGGAGGCGGAGCCATGATTCGCGTCCTGGTGGTGGATGACTCCGCGGTGGTCCGCCAGATCTTCCAGCAGGTGCTCTCCGCCGATCCGGAGATCGAGGTGGTCGGCGTCGCTCCCGACCCCTACGTGGCCCGCGACCTGATCGTCGCGAAGGCCCCGGACGTGATGACGCTGGACATCGAGATGCCGCGGATGGACGGGCTCACCTTCCTCCGCAAGGTGATGCGGTACCACCCGATCCCCACGGTGGTGGTCTCGTCCCTGACGCCGCGGGGCGGCGAACTGGCCCTCGAGGCGACCGACATCGGCGCGGTCGAGGTGCTCTGCAAGCCCGGCGCCTCCTACACGGTCGGCGAACTCTCCTCGCACCTGGTGGCGGCGGTGAAGGCCGCGGCCCTGGTACCGGTGCGCAAGGTTCGGCCCGAGGCCCGCGTTCCCGACCAGGGCCCGCTCCGTCCCCTGGCGCGAACCACCCACCAAGTCCTGGCGATCGGGGCCTCGACCGGCGGTACCACCGCGCTGGAGGGGATCCTCCGGCGCCTCCCCGCCAACACCCCGGGGACGGTGGTGGTGCAGCACATGCCGCCGGTGTTCACCGCGTCCTTCGCGGCCCGCCTCGACACCCTCTCGGCGATGGAGGTCCGGGAGGCGCAGGACGGCGACTGGGTCGTTCCCGGCGTCGCCCTGATCGCCCCCGGAGGCAAGCATCTCCTCCTCCGGCGATCGGGCGCGCGCTACCTGGTCGAGGTCAAGGACGGCCCCCTGGTGAACGGCCACCGTCCCGCCGTGGACGTGCTCTTCCGCTCGGTGGCGCGCGCTGCCGGACGGAACGCGGTGGGCGCGATCCTCACCGGGATGGGCTCCGACGGGGCCCGGGGCCTCCTCGAGATGAAGCAGGCCGGGGCCCGGACCCTGGCCCAGGACGAGGAGAGCTGCGTGGTCTTCGGAATGCCCAAGGTGGCGATCGAGCTGGGGGCCGCCGGCGAGGTGGTCCCCCTCGAGCGAATCCCGGAGCGCCTGGTCCGGGCCCTGGAGGCGACGGCGGAAGCGCGGGAGGCGCCGTAGCCGGGCTCCGCTCGGAACCACCACCCCCTACACGTACAACACGTAGGCCGCCTCTCGCTGCACGGCGATCAGCTCCCCGAGGCCCGGGACCTCGTCGACCGCGTCGCGGGCTTCTCCGGGCGAGAGGCCGGCGAGCCGCACCCCGGTCTCGCAGGCCCAGAGCCGCGCCCCCAGCTCCCGCGCCTCCGCCAACATCCGCGAGGGCGGCGGTAGCCCCAGCTCCTGGTGGCGCCGGGCCACGAGGGCGTCCTCCCCGGGCGAGGGTTCGTCGAAGGTGCCCCGCACCCAACGGGCGAGCCCGTCGG